>CAJXUM010000007.1 GCA_913060855.1 uncultured Lewinella sp.
CCCCCGCCGTTGCAGGTGTTTCCCACCTGCAACTAAGCCCAGGAATAAGAATACGCTACCGCACCAGCGTAACATCTCCACGCCTAAGCTGAATGCCCATCATATCGCACACCTTGACATCCATTTCGATGGTGTAGATATAAACGTCAGAAGGTGCCGGAGAACCCTTGTAAGTGCCATCCCAAACAGCATTGGGGCCACTACCTTCAAAGACCACTTCTCCCCAACGATTCCACACTTTCATATTGAGAATATCAATTTCTTCCTCCTCTTCTACATTGAGATCAGTATAAGCTTTGAATACGTCATTAAAACTATCTCCATTGGGGGTGAAAACATTGGGCACCTTGACTTCTCCTGTCAGACTGCGAATGAAGTACTCATAGCTTTGCTCGAAGCAGCCCGCTACATCCCCAATTGTCAAGCGAAGAACACTATCCTGTGCTACAACCACCCTTGGTAGGGGAGGAGACCAGTTGAATTGATAGAGACCATCTGGGTTGGGAGGGTCCGCAAAATCAAGCGTTTCCCCAACACAAATGGAGGTGTCCCGCCCTTCCCAGGTAGGAGGTGCAATCACATAGATAAAGCCTTCGGCTTCTCCCGAGCAGCCCATTTGATCTGTTATACTGACGCGATAAGTGGAGGTGCTAGTCGGTATGACTCTAGGATTAGGGAGACTTGGGTCGTCAATGAGTTCGTTAGTGACTTGCCAATTGTAACTAAAGCCCGCCATCGGATCTAAAAGACTCAGTTGAGTGGTATCACCTAGACAAATGGTGTCTTGCCGAAAATCGATATCACCCAAGGTGGTCAAGGTTATTTCTCTAGTGAGGGTGTCAGTACAACCTATATCCGTATTCGCTACCGCCAGTTGTACCTGATAGACGCCTGGAGCAAAGGACATTTCCGGATTTTGTACAGCAGCGGTCATTCCATTGCCGAAATTCCATTGGTAGGCATTGGCCTGGGTAGAATTATCAGTAAAAGATAGAATATCATCGCATAACACGGAATCTCGACTACCATTGACCAAAAAATCCGCCCGAGTCTCGAAGATAGTGATGGGTTTGGTCACGGCCGTCACACAACCATTTTCGACACTGCGTAGGATCAATGTTACCGGGCGGGGACCAAGAACGGGAATATTCTCATAGGTATGTGCAATGGGACTCACATCGTCTAGCAAAGGGGTTCCATCCCCAAAATCCCAACTAAAACTATTGACTTCTAGAGTGTCTTTAAGGCTGAAAGTGGCAGTCCCTCCCTCGCATATACCAGCAGGATCGAAATCAAAATCCCCTTCTGGGCCAATTAAAGTAATCGATCGGTAAGTCGTATCACTACATCCAAAGGTCGTCGAACTAATCAACTCAATATCGAAAGTGCCTTTTTCGAATGAAGCCAGTGGATTCCGATCCGTAGATTGTTGTCCATTGCCAAAATCCCAGTTATGAGATAGCACGGAATTAGAAGTAGTCGCGTTGATAAATTGTATTTGGCTGGGGAAGCAGACGAAAGGGTCGTCATCCACACTCGTCGTAAAAAGGGCCTCTGGTGGAGCTTGCACATTTACGAGTACAGAGTCCGCACTACCACAGCCGCTGCCTATTTCTTGGTAATTCATTCTTACCAAGTAGCTTCCTTCGGTATCATATTCCGAACGGGTAGCGGATCCTTCTCCATTTTGTCCATTCCCAAAATCCCAATTGAATGCCAGGCTAGATCCCGCATCATTATAAGGAGTGCCAAAGAATTTGACTTCTTCCCCCAAACAAACATTCGGGAAAGGGGGATCAGTAATGATGAAACTGCGCGGTTGATATACCACCACAAAATCACTAGTCGCAGCGACGCAGCCCAGCGCATCAGTAACTTGAAATGTAATAGGAATCGTATCCCCTTCCACAAAACCACTGGTGTAAGTGTAGAATGGATTGGCCTCGTTGCTGGAACCACCATCTCCAAATTGCCATTCATATTTGCTAATCGTTGTATCCGCTTCCGTCTCATTGGTAAAAGCTATCTCACTTGGGAAGCAGATGGACCGGTCACTTATCTCAAAGTTTGCTTCAATTTCTAAAATATCGATGACCTGTCTCATGGTATCGGTACAGCCATTGATGTCTTCGGTGACCAGAGTGACCGTTTCTTCGCCCGGGATCGAAAAGGAAAAAAGAACGGCGTCTTCCTGGGTAGTAATCGGACGACCAGATATATCGAAAATCCAAGTGCGACCCTTCCAACAGCTAGTATCTACTTGTTGAGAAGGACTAGCATCTAGCATCAAAGTAGCCCCCTGACATACGGCTTCTTCGCCGAGTTGAAAATTAGACTCGATTTCTCGAACAAAGATCATGGTAGTATCAAAAGAAGCCGGGCAACCCGAAGCTGGATTTTCGGCACGCAAGATAATTTGATAATCGCCTGTACTGGTATAGGTATGATTTGAATGGGCACTGTTACCCGTTTCGCCATCTCCAAAATCCCAAGAAAGAACACTAGCGTCATAGCTAGAATCCCGAAATTCATAGGTAAGAGGACTCGCACAATCCATTTCATAATCCAATCGCGCGATGGGGCCTTTTACCGTAATTAAATCTTCTTTGGTCGTCGTCGTTTGACAGCCATTAAATTCGACCGTTAAAGCCACGTCCATAGGTCCGGTTTCTTCTTTAAATACCCAATTCAAATCAGGTTCATTGAAACAATGAAAACTTCGCCCTGCATCGGTTTCAAAGTGCCAGGCATCTATACTGTCAGGCGGGTTTAGGGTGATAAATTGGACACTTTCCCCTGGACAAATATCGGTCTTGTCCACCGTGAAGTCGGGAGTGATCGCATCGCCTACTTCTATGCGCAAAGCATAAGAAGTATCTCGACAACCTGCTTCGTTTTCAATCCTAAGTACTACATCATAGGTACCTGCTTCTGTATAGACATGAGAGTGGAGCTCATCGGTATCCAAAACAGCAGTACTCCCATCCCCATAATCATAGGTCCAGTTTAATATAGGTTCGGAGGAGTTACTGGAGTCAGCGAAATTGACGGTTAAAGGCGCACAGCCGTCTATTTTATCGGGCATGAATAAGGCATTGGGCGTAAATATGGTATCGGCAACAAAGAATGTATCTCGACAGCCTGATACATTTTGTACGAATAGAGTCGTATATAAGATGTTAAGACCTCTTTCTCCATAAGTACTGGTATCTGTCAATGTGTATTGATGGGAGGGTTGTTTTTGAGTAGAACTCGCCAGATCACCAAAGACCCAGATGTAAGTATCCGCATCCAACTGGGCAGGGTTAAAATTGACCAGCAAGGAATCGCTGCAGGTATAACTTGGATCAGAAGTAAAGGTAGCGTCGGGCTTATCTACAAAAACCTGTATGGTGGTATCGGATTGACAGCCCCGACTGGGGTCACTGACCGTTAATCGAATGGGATAGACCCCCTTTTCTTTAAAAACAACAATAGGATTTTCTTCCGTAGAGAGGAGTGGAACAGCATTAGAACCAAAATCCCAGCGGTATTCACCCGGATCAGACTGATTGATCGCTTGTATCGTATCGCCAATGCAAAAGGTATCGCGTATACTAAAATTGGCTAGTGGTTTACCTACGGTTACTTGCTCCTCAAAACTATTCTGACAACCTAGTTCATCTGTGGCAGTGAGGGTAACTTTGAATCGACCATAATCAGTATAAGTTAGCGCACTAGGATTGGGGGTATTGGTTGTTTGTCCATTCCCGAAATCCCATTGGAATTGAAGATTGTCTCCAGGCGTGGTATTATTGAAAGCCACCTCAAAGGGGGGATCACAAGCTGTAGGTACATTAGGCGTGGTAATAAAACCAACGTTTGCTACCGTATTGGCTTGGATCAATTCAGGGAAATTCTTGGTGACATCACAGCCTTGCTGATTAGTGGTCAGCGAAAGGGAGGGCGTGAAAACGCCCGCTGCAGTATAGGTGTGACTAATCTCCGTTAATCCACTTCCGCTGCCGCCATCGCCAAAACCCCAGCTCAGTCCCAGTACATTAATATCGGGTGAAATGGTCGAGGTATTACTGAAATTTACTGTCAGCGGGGTACAACCAAAGGTGGTGTCTATCTGAAGATCGAGATCAGGCGTGGGTAGTACCGTAACCGTGATTGTACCTAAGACAGCTTGGCCAGGGCCAGCACTGAAATCTACGGTGTAGACTCCCGCTTCGGTATAAGTGGTGGAAGGCAATTCCAGATTGGAAGTAACACTGTTGCCAAAGTTCCAAAAATAGGTGCTTGTACCAGCTGGTGGGGTGAAATTGACCGATAAGGGTGGACAACCTTGAGTAATAGAAGCGGTTTGAGCGGACAATTCGAAAGTAATAACACTGACGAAGAGGCATAGCAATAGCTTGCTAACAAATAGTTTAATTTTCATAACAAAGGGATCTGTTCAATAGGCTCAGCACTAAAAAAATAGTACCAAGACGAATAGGTAATTTAGGTCATAGCTTTTTCTTTCTCTGACCACAAAAATTGTCAGAGAATCGTTTTTTATGTTGGTCAGATTGTCTAGAAGGGATAGAGCGCTGACTACAATTGCAAAGAAAACTTAATTTGATTAAGTTTGCAAGTGTTAGCCGTGCTCCTTGCTTGCTTTTTTAAAATTTAAAATTGTTTTAGAGGAGGCGCTTACGCGATTATTGAAGTAAATAGCTATGAAAATTAAAACCATTCTCATCTTTGGAGGTATCCTATTGTCATGCAATATGTGGGGCCAACAACTTCACAACAGAGACAAAGCCCTGCCTTGTTTTGAAAAAACCTTTTCGATACTAGCTCATGTGCCCAAAGATACGTTTGGAGAGCTGACTATTAATGAGGCCCAGATCCAGGCGGCTATCGATACGATGAATGTATATTTCTCGCCGATTTGCATGCGTTTTGAGCTATGTGAAATCAATGTCATCGACAATTTTCAATATGCCATTCCTCGTAATACCAATGAGTGGACACAAATGAAGGTGAAGTATCAACAAAACAATCGCATCAATGTGTTTTTCCCGCTGGATATACCTTGGGTTCCATTCGATTGTGGGTATTCTGATTTGTCCGGTCTTGAGTTTCCACAACGTGATGGTATTATGGTAAAATCTCCGTGTATTATCAATAGACCCAAATCATTTAGCCACGAAATGGGGCACTATTTCGGCCTTTTGGATACTCACGAAGAAATGTTAGGGGGGCGGGAAGCGGTAGATGGCAGCAATTGCGAAACGGCTGGCGACCTTATCTGCGATACACCCGCCGATCCCTATGTGCCCGGCGATACTTTAATCGGCAAGTATCTTTCAGAAGAGTTTCTCTGTCGGTTTATCTTTACTGGGCGGGATCGCAACAGTCAATACTATGTGCCCGATGTAGGTAATATGATGACACTCTATCCCGACACTTGTAGATGTGGTTTCACCCAGCAGCAATATTTAAAAATGGGAGAAGTGTATAGAGGAGCAGAAGGTAGTTGGTAGCGACCCGATTCATCGGGTCGAAAACCACCCAAAACCACCCAATTCACCAGTTGCGATCCAATTCACTAGTAGCGACCCGATTCATCGGGTCGAGGAACGAAGAAGCCTGTCAAAGGCCAAGTATCGAAAATTGAAGGATTAAAATAGAGTTTATTACAGTCGGAACAACCAAAATGTTAGAAGTGGGAATTCTGCCTTCGCATTTCCTCCGCCGTCCCGTCCAGGTTATTATCAGTCAAATCGCAATAAATCTTCACGAATTTCCCAAATGACCATGGCTTGACCGTAACTGTCGGGGTCATTGTGCGTCTCAATTACTTGACGGAGCTTACTTCGGCACTTTTCGCATCGCCCATCAATAGAAATGTTACCTTGTTGGTCGAGCCAAATTTGCCGTATATGGATGGCGTTGGTTCCAGGCGGATGACAGGTCTGGCAATACACATTGTCAACCAAGGTTGAAAAATGGGTATTGAATAGCTCTTTGCCTAGGATTAATTCGACATCCTCCAGCTTAATAGGTATTCTATGTGAACTATTACTCATAGCTCTTTATGCTTATTGACCTAATGGTTTAAACGAAGGCCTAAATTGGCGATCTACTTTTTCCTGTTATTTTTGAGAAATCTTATCTTCCTTTGATGAAACGAATGTTGCTATATCTTTGTCTAGGGTCTTTAATCAGCTGCTTACTAACTACCTGTAATAAGGGCGCTAAGCGCGTACTCACCAAAGGAATGCACATTACGCAGTCACTTTCGGTGGATGCTACAACCTATCGTTTTCCAGCGCTAGACAACTTAGACGAGCCGGTTTTGTCGGTTGAAGGCGAAAACTTAATCTTGGACTTTAGTGGGGCTACTTTGGATAGCGGGATGGATCCTACCCAACCTCAACAATTCATGGGGCTTGGCCTTTTGGTTAAAGGTGGTCGCAAAATTACAATTAAAAACCTGAATATAAAAGGTTATAAGATTGCATTAATGGCAGAAAACGTAGATAGTCTGCAAATTATCAATTGCGATTTTAGCTATAACTACCGACCTAAATTGTATAGTCAGTGGGATCGAGAAGATTTTAGCGACTGGTTGAGTTACCATCAGAATGACAAAGATGAATGGAAACGATATGGCGCAGGCGTCTATTTGAAAAACTGCGATTATGCTACGATTAGTGAAGTGAAGGTGAGTCAGGGGCAGAATGGTATCTTGATGACGAATTGTGAAAATGGCTTATTTTATAACAACAGCCTTCAATTTAATTCAGGCTTGGGAATCGGCATGTACCGCTCTAGTGGCAACCGGGTTATGCACAATAAGCTCGATTGGAATGTACGAGGATACAGTCATAATAAATACCAACGAGGGCAAGATTCAGCAGGGATACTTTGCTATGAACAAAGCAATGAAAATATATTTGCTTACAATTCGGCTACACATTCTGGCGATGGCTTTTTCCTATGGGCGGGCCAATCAACGATGGATTCTGGTGAAGGTGGATGCAATGATAACTTGATTTATGCCAATGATTTTTCTCAGGCTCCCACCAATGGCGTAGAAATCACTTTCAGCCGAAATACGGTCGCCAACAATACAATGGAAGAATGTCGCTATGGCATTTGGGGGGGCTATAGTTATGGCTCCAAAATTTTAGGTAATCAGATAGCAGATTGTGAAGTAGCCATTGCTATTGAGCATGGACAGGATAACTTAATAGAGCGAAATCGCTTTCACAAAACCCAAACGGGCGTACAGCTTTGGCAGAGGGATCAGCAGCCCAATGATTGGGGATATGCCCAGGCGCGAGACGTAAAGAGTCAGCGTTACAAGCTCAAAGAGAATTTATTCTCGCAGGTAGCAAACCCTTTGCTTATTTCGAGTACAGATTCCGTGGAGGCTAAAGGGAATATTTTTCTGAACTATACTTCTCTGCTGACCGCCAAGCAGCCCAATCCCAATTTTGTATTGACGGACAATAAGGTGTATGGTGACGGAAGCTGGGGTGATGCCGCTGCTTATCAAAAAAGCAATGAACAATTGACGGATCTAGCCATAGATACCAATCATATACTGCTTGGCGCATATGGCTACATGCCCGCCCCGCTTATGGATGGTATCGATGCGATTTTACCGGAAGAACATCCCCGAGGACGACAATATATTTTAATGAATGATTGGGGCCCCTATAACTTTGCCTATCCGTCGGTCTGGTTAAGAGAAATTATCGATGATACCTATGTGTTTTTATTGATGGGACCTACTGGCAACTGGAAAGTAGTCGGAGGCGAAGGTTTAGCGATGATCAATCCTAAAACAGGGACATTCCCAGCTACTTTTAAAGCTAAAAAGAGCCCAGATAGTGAAGAATTATCCATCCAGTTTGAATTTATAGGCGAAGGCTTTGTCGACCAATTTGGGACCGTCTTTGAAAAGGGGCAGGTGTATCCATTTTCGTTTGAACGATTCGAAAAAGAAATCGATTGGGAGGTGAAATGGTATCCCTATACCGCCGCTAGCGATCCAAATGATCACTACGAAGCTTTTCGAGCATTGAGCGCCAGTCCCGCAGCCGCTAGCGAGCGCAAGCAAGGCTTGGTTTATCACTGGTGGAATAGCCCAGCACCTGAGCTTCCGGCCGATCAATTTGCCACCTTCGCCTCCGCTTCTGTAAACTTAGATCCTAGCGATTATCAGATTACGATCAGTAGTGACGATGGTCTTCGTTTTTACATTGACGGGGAATTAGTATTGGATCATTGGGATGCCCATAAATCGGCGGTCAAAGAAATAAGTCTCCCGCTAGGAGGGAAACACCAATTCCTAGTAGAACATTATGATAAAACGGGTCTTTCTGCCATTGATTTTCGAATACATCCGATTCGTGCCTCGCAAGCCGGTGAAAAGGCCTTATGAGGCGTCTTTTATGAGTAACTGTTTCAAAGAAAAGAAATGCATGCTATAAGCAATCGTAACCAGAATGGCAGGTAGCCAAACGAATGGAAACTGTGCGACAATCCTATTAGCAGGTTCATTCATGAAATAGCGGAAAGGCGTTGGAAAAGAGAGGATAGCAATAGTGACAATGGTAAATACAAGGATGAGCCCGCTTATATTCCAAGCGATTGCGACCCACCTAGGCCATTGCTTTTTCACCAGACAAAAATAAGCGATAAAAGGGGCTGTTAAGCCTGTCAATACATCAAAGTTATATCCCTCGAAAGTCATTTGAATAGGGAGTAAATCCTGTAGGAATAGCATCCAAATCAGCAGCTCCACCACCACCCGAAAGCTCTGAATATAGACCAAGTGTGCCGGGGGGACATGTCGCAAAATTTCAGCCAGATTGCGAGAGAAGATCGTGAGTCCCAATATCGTTAGTAAGGGGAGCAATAACACGATCATGAAGCGAGGGGGGATCGCCGAAAACTTAGCAAAAAACTGTATCCATGCCAAGAAGCTGACCAATAGAGCCCAGCCAACTACTGCCAGGATAAATTGACGGGCAATCCGCTGCTGCTTTTTAGCCGGGAAATTACTTTTAGCCAGCGCGCGTTTGAGGCCGCCATAAATCAAAGCGATACAAATAAGTGATAGGGTGATGTAACCCATTTGGGTAAGCTGTAACATATCTTTTTATTACAAATGTGCAGTGAAAGCGTGAGGCTTGCGTTGACCAAAGTTGCTATTTTCTGTACTGCTTTCGAAATGCAGCAGGATAAATACCTGTTTTTTGGCAGAAAAGTCGACTAAACGAACTCGTATTCTCCAGTCCAATATTAGTAGCGATCAAGTGAATCGGCCAATCGGTATATCTTAGCCATTCCTTCGCCTTTTCTATTCTAATAGCTGAAATAAACTGGTAAGGGCTCTGGCCAAAGGCCACTTTGAATAGGCGCAAAAAATGGAACTTGGAGAAGTAAGCACTTGCCGCGAGCTCCTCTAGGGTGATGGCTTGATCATAAGTAGCATATATCAAGTCCACGGCGAGGCTTAGGCGTTTAAAGATCTCCGCCCGTGTCGATCTTTTGAGCAAAGGTAGTTGGTCAATTTTTAGCCGGTCTTTTTGAGTGAGCAGTAACAAACAAAGAAGCAGTTCATATAGCTTTTCTTCCAGCCAGATAGGATCTAAGTCGTTGATTTGTGACTGGTAGTGAATTTGTCCAATTAGCCGTCTGATGGCGGGGCTTTGCGGGTAGATACGATTGAAAAATAGAATGGGCCGCTCGTTTTCAAAAACGGGATGATCAAGTAGATAAGGGAGTCTTTGTGCTAAATAAGTCTGCACTTCACCGATTAATTGCTCCCCAAAATGAATGTTGAAGGTTTCGGCGAAATGGGGTATTTCTAGATCATAGGTTTGAGCTTCATTGGTGAGAAAAAAGAAACCGGGCCGTACTGCTGCCGAATAGCCGTCTACTCGGACTTGGCTGGTCCCTTTTAGGTTGTAGAACAATGAGAATGGCCCTCTAATGCCCTGGCGATAGGTTTGCTGTGTATTGACATGAAGAAGAACCGTAGGCCAACCGTTTGGCGTCGCTTTATCTTGTGAGGTCGTAAGGAGATTGAAACGGCGCTTAATGTGATGTTTCAACCAATGGATATCTGGAAAATCATGTCGTAGAATCATTCCTTATCCCTTTGTTGTTTGGTTGTCAATTTTCAAATGGGGTTTATCAACTATATTTAACTGTTCGTCCGCTTCTTCCAACAATAATTTGGCATCTATTGAAAAATCTATAATAAAGAGTGTTATATTAGCCCTCGTAGTTCTTACTATGAGAAAGCAACTTTGTGAAAAGTACTTACCTTTTAGAAAGGAACTCACTAATCCAATATTAATAATCCTTAATTAGTTTCAACGCTAATTGGAACCAAATTTTTTTCCTATGCCTTTTGAAATTTTTCAAAGTGAAAAGTCTGGAAAGTATTACTTCCGACTAAAAGCCACTAATGGCCAAAACATCCTTGCTAGCGAAGCTTATGAGAAAAAAGCTGGCGCTGAAAATGGAATTCAATCTGTGATCAAAAACGCTCCAAATGATGATCGTTTTGATAGAAAAGAATCCAAAAATGGCGATCCTTATTTCACGTTAAAAGCATCTAATGGCCAAGTCATTGGTAAAAGTGAAATGTATAGCTCTAAAGCAGCGATGGAAAAAGGAGTTCAGTCTGTAAAAAATAACGCTGTCGCTAAGACTGCTGTTAAGGATTTAACTGTATAGGTTTTGGCTTAAGGCGTAGCTTTTTCAGTACTGACTGTTAAAAGTCGTCGCTTACCATCCATGCCTACGGCATACATTTGATTATACTCTATTAAGAGCGCCTGTTGATGTTCCTCGCCCATGTTGTGAGGAACATCAATTGCAATCACCTGACCATCGTACAATGGACTAATTTCGTTGACAGGTGTATGACCTACCACTACCGCACTGGCCTTGTAAAAGTCTAAAATAGCGGCCATCTTTTCTGTACTCATTTTATTTTGTACATATCCTCGGTACCACAAAATTCCTTTGGAGGTACTAAATATGGCAGTGGCTGCATCGCTATTCTGTATGCGATTCTTATCGGCATCTATATATTTCCGAGTAATTTCATTGACTTGTCCAATGCTGAGTTGTCGGCTGACAAATTCTGGAGAAATTCCCCCATGGCAGAAGAGCGTTTCCCCAATCTTCACTATGGTATTTTTGGTACGTAGCCATTCCCCTAATATGCTATTGGAAGCATACATATTGGCATATTTTAGGTTGAACAGGCTCGCGTGGACAAAGTATTTTGGATCGACGTACCTAAAGTCTCCCCTCAGATTCATCGTTTCGTGATTACCTAATACAAAATGTACTTTACCTCCTGCCTTCTCGGCCTCTTGTTCTAGTTTATAAACCAACCATAGGGTTTCCGTTACCTGTGGCCCTCGATCAAATAAATCACCAACAAGTACCAGGTGCCCTTTCCCATAGGTCCAATTGAAATCTTCATTGACTACTCCATTACCTTTTAAAAGATTGGCAAAGGCATCAAAATTACCTTCGATATCGGATATAGCTAGCAACTTCTCCGGGCTGGGATAAATAGCAGGGGAAACCTTATGTTCTCGCCTAATCTTGAAGGAAAACAATTTATCACCGGCTGGATCAAAACAGGTCCAATCTCTATTGTAGAAAAAGGGCCCTTCTACCAGGGCAGACATCGCTCGGATTTTTTCTTTTTTATTCTTGACAATCTGTAGATGAGCCAACATATTATCTCCCTGTCGGAAAAGAAATGGCCCATCAGGTTGGGCAAGATGCTGCCCGGAACTGCGAAGAAGGTGATTGAAAAAGCTTATATTTTCATTTGCCAATGCAATCTCAAAGGCGTTATTTCCTATGTTATCTATTTTGGTGGGATCTGCGCCAGCGCGTAACAATATTTTTGCCGCATCATTCTGATTGTATTCGGTAGCAATCATCAAAGGGGTTTTCCCTTTAAAGCAAACATTATCTACCGAAGCACCCGCTTTGAGTAAGGCTTTGATAAGGCTAACCTGGCCAAGTTTTGCACTAGCAGTTAGCAGTGTGTGACGATCGTGACAATCATTCACATCATTTTTATCAAGGAAAGTTGAGAGCAAGAGTTTATCATCGCTTTCTACTACTTCTTGGAAGCTTTGCGCAGTAGCTACCGTAAAAGACAACATCAGTAAGGCACTGATGGCAAAATAAATTCGAAACATAATAGCCGTTTAGTGAGAGATTACAGGGCTATAGCATTTTTTTCACTACTAATCCCATACCAATAGAGCATGGATAATTCTCGTATAAATAAAATTAGGGATGATACTTAGTTTGCCCTTTATTCTTGCTGTGGTTCCTATTAATAAGGAACATTCCTATTACAAAGATAGTTGAATTCCAATAAAAATGCTTAGCCTGGCTAAGAAGTGATAAGTTTGGGTCTCGAATGCCTAACTGCTGGGCCCGCTCCGTCCCTTCCTCAACAAGGGTACAATTTTTCTCAAACTCTCAACATTATGAGCGGCTGCAAAAACATCGATAAAAGGCAGGGCGGTCTTCATTCCTGTTACTTCGGCTTGATAGTCAGGGCTTCCAGCGAGTGGATTGAGCCAAATGACCCGACTCGCTGCTTTCTGGAGTTGCTGCATCGACTCGGCCAAGATGTCGGGTTCTCCCGTATCCCAGCCATCGCTGAGGATAAGGACGATGGTTTTTTTATCCAATAGGCCATGTGCATAGCCAGCTGTGAAATCGGCTATACATTGCCCGATTTTCGTTCCTCCCGACCAATGCGGGATACGCTCTGAAATGATTTCAAAAGCCCTCGTAAATTCATATTCCTTTAATATTTCGCTGACCTGATGTAGAGCGGTGCTGAAGACAAATGTATCGATCCTATCGTAGGCATTTTGAAAGGCATAGATGAAGTGGATCAGGAATCGACTATACAAATCCATCGACTTGCTGACGTCGCAGAGTAGTACTAGCTTTAATTTTTTATCTTTTTTTTCGCTGAATAGAAAGCGTTGAATGCTGGAACCTCGGCGTAGGTTATAGCGCATGGTTCGCTTAAGATCGAGTTGCTTCTTTAATTTGGAGGGTTTGGGTAAACGGCTTTTTTTCCGGACAATGGAACGAGCGATTTGTTGCAGTAGGCGCATGACCAGTCGCAATTCGTCATCGGTCATGGCCGAGAAATCCTTTTTGGTCAATACCTCTTTGGCACTGTAAGAGGCGATGGCCCCTTCCTCCTTATCTTCTTTACCTTCTCCGTATAACCAACTTTTGAGTGCTTGAAAAGATTCTTGCTTACTTTTCTTATTGGCAGTTCTATTAGACCAACCATCGGGCTTTTCCTCTATTTTGGCATCTACCGCCTTTTCCATTTCTTTCCAATAGCGATCGAAATGGGCGTCAAATTGTTCCTGCTGCATTTTACTGCGTGCCAGCAGGGATTTTAAGGCTAAACGAAAGGTCTCCTGGTCGCCAATAGGGATGAAAGCCAAACTGCGTAAGGCATCGGCCTCCTCCTCCGGGCCGATCCGATAATCTTTAGTGCGCAAATACCGGCAAAACTGCACGATATTGGCACTCATACTGAGCTGTCTTTGTATTACTGGCTGAGACATAATTAGAATCGCTTCGTGACACCTACTTTATCAAATAACTCCGATAGGGAATCCTGGACATGCCGAATGTCCTGCCAGTCTTTTAGTACTACGCCGAGGGTATCCTCCACGATTTCTTTGTCGAGATGAGTAAAATGCAAGGAAGCTAGCGCCGCTGCCCAATCTATTGTTTCAGCCACCCCTGGGGCTTTCTCCAACTTCATTTGCCGCAATTCCTGCATGAACTTACAAATCTGAATACTCAATTGAGGGTCAATACCGGGTACTTTGCCCTGTACGATAGCAAGTTCTTTTTCAAAATCGGGATATTCTACCCAAAGATAGAGGCAGCGCCGACGTAGCGCCTCCGATAATTCCCTGACTCTGTTCCCCGTGATAATCACATAAGGTTTGTGAACCGACTTAATAGTGCCGATCTCGGGGATAGTCACCTGCCAGTCAGACAGCACTTCCAGCAAAAAACTTTCAAATTCTTCATCAGCCCGATCAATTTCATCGATCAACAAGACGGGACTTTTATCCTGCGTAATAGCTTCTAATATGGGCCGCTTCAATAAAAAAGTATCGCTGAATATATTCTCTTGTAAGGTGCTACTATTGGTGGCCTTCCCTTCCTCCATTTTCAAATAGAGGAGTTGGTGCTGATAATTCCATTCGTAAAGGGCATGAGTTGCGTCTAGCCCTTCATAACACTGTAGCCGGATCAATCGAGTATCTAGCGCCTTAGCCATGACTTTGGCTATTTCCGTTTTGCCGACGCCGGCTGGCCCTTCTACCAATAAAGGTTTCCCCAAGCGCATCGCTAAAAAGATGGACATAGCTATAGATCGATTGGCGATGTAGCCCTGCTCGTTTAGCATGTCCTCGATAGCTGATAATTCTTTTGGCATATTAACATAGCAAAGAGGCGGCTTCATAGGCCGCCTCTGTGAACAATAAGGTTGAAGTTTCCAAAAGGGAAACATGGATTTATTCCAAATGTTGCACTTCCCTAAGCAATCGCTTCGCGAATGGCTCGCTCTGCATAGACCTTGGCCAAGTGCTCTCTGTATTCTTCTGAAGCAAAGTGGTCTCCTAGGGTATCGACACCTTGCGCAGCTTGTGCAGCGGCGGCGGCAATAGTCTCATCATTGAGAGACTTACCTGCCAATGCACTACTTACTTTCTCATCAAAGAAAGCCATATCGGATACTCCGGTAAAGGCCACTCGTGCAGATACACAGTAGTTGTCTTTCATCTCCATTACGACCGCACAACCTACTATCGCAAATCGTGAAGCAGGTTGGAAGAATTTAGCATAGGCACTCGTGAAAGTGCTGCTTACTTTAGGTACATGGATGGCAATAATTACTTCATCCTCTTCCAGGGCCGTGTCGTAGATACCCGTGAAAAAGTCAGTAGCTGCTATCGTTCGGCTGCCGCCGCCACCTAAAACTTCAATGGTGGCATCGGCTGCGATGAGTGCAGCAGGCCAATCGGCCGCTGGATCAGCATGGGCTATACTCCCGCCAATAGTACCTTTATTTCGGATCTGGATATCGCCAATGGTTTTAGCTGTAATTGCCAAAATAGGGGCGTCCTTGTTCACCTCCGCTGAACTAGCAATGGCACCATGCGTACAAGCCGCACCGATAACCAGTTTACGTCCCTCATCTTTGATGCCTTTCAAGTCGGCAATGCCACTGATATCGATCAATAGCTCTGGTTGATTGAGCCGGAGTTTCATAGCCGGAATTAGACTATGGCCTCCCGCCAGTATTTTGGCATCCATGCCATGCTCCTTCAGCAGCCCCACGGCTTCCGCCACGGACGTTGCTTTGTGATAATCAAATGCTGCAGGAATCATTATATTTAGATTAATCTAGTTTTTAAAAAATGTTATTACCGCCGGCACCGGTGTTGCGTCTATGACCAACACCACCCTTAGCCAAGTCTACCCCTTCATCGCTCTCCAAACACTCTCGGAGGTCAAAGGCATAGATAAGTTCTTAATGCCATAAGGTGCCAAGGCATCCATCACGGCATTCACTACTGCAGGCGTAGAACCAATCGCTCCAGCTTCACCTGCTCCTTTTACACCCAAGGGGTTGTGAGGGCAAGGCGTTGTCGTACGATCCGTCTCAATCATCGGTACATCATCGGCTCTAGGCATGGCATAATCCATATAAGAACCAGTGACCAATTGACCATCTTCATCATAGAAGGCGTGCTCAAGCAAAGCTTGTCCAATACCTTGTACTACACCACCATGAATCTGACCGTCTACGATCATCGGATTGATTACATTTCCTACATCATCTACGGCGATGAAACGCTTCAGACTTACTTTACCGGTATCTTTATCAACTTCCACAATGGCAATGTGTGCACCAAAGGGATAGGTAAAGTTGGCTGGATCATAAAAACTAGAGAAATCCAAACCAGGTTCTAATCCCGCTGGATAATCATGTGGCACATAGGCCGTCAAAGAAATATCCGCAAATCCAATAGATTTATCTGTCCCTTTTACGGTCCATTTACCTTCAGCAAATTCTAGATCTTCCTCGGCAGCTTCCAATTTGTGAGCCGCAATTTTGGTGCCTTTGTCAATTATCTTTTCAATACTCTTAACCAAGGCACTACCTCCTACCGCCAAACTACGAGAACCATAGGTCCCCATACCAAAGGCTACAGTGTCGGAATCACCATGAACGATATCTACATCTTCCATGGGAATGCCAAACTTATCGGCTACAACCTGCGCAAAGGTGGTTTCATGACCTTGACCATGCGAGTGCGCACCGGTAAATACGCTTACCTTACCCGTTGGGTGGACACGCACTTGGCTGACTTCAAAGAGTCCCGCCCGCGCACCTAAGGCACCTACGACAGCCGATGGCGCAATACCACAAGCCTCTATATAAGTTGAAAACCCAATCCCAAGTAGTTTACCATTGGCTCGGGCCTCGGCTTGTTCCTTTCTAAAATCCTTATACCCCGTCATTTCAAGGGCGCGCTCTAAGACAGGCGCATAATTACCACTATCGTATTGCAAGGCTACATTAGTAGCATAGCCAGGTTCGTCAATACCATTAAACGCGGGAATAAAGTTCTTGAAACGCAATTCCGCTGGATCCATTTCCATCTCCAAGGCCGCGGTATCCATTAGCCTTTCTAGTAAATAGGTGGCTTCTGGTCGACCCGCTCCCCGATAGGCGTCTACTGCACTTGTGTGAGTAAAAGTAGCCACTACATCAATGTGGATCTTCGGGGTAGTATAAACACCTTGCAATAGCGTGCCATGCAGGTAGGTAGGTACAGCTGGTGCGAAAGTCGACAAATATCCCCCCATGGAGGCATAGGTCTTAATACGTAATCCAGTTATTTTACCTTCAGCATCAAATCCCATCTCCGCTTTACTCACATGATCACGGCCATGCGCGTCGGTCAAAAAGGCTTCGCTACGCTCCGCTGTCCATTTGACTGGACGACCCAATTGCTTAGAGATATAGGTCACCAAAGCTTCTTCTGTATAATGGAAGATCTTACTTCCAAATCCTCCTCCGACATCTTTACTAACGATCCGAACTTTATGCTCGGGAATTCCCAGTACAAAGGCACACATCAACAAGCGTATCAAATGCGGATTTTGTGTACTTGTATACAGGGTGTATTTATCATTGGTTGAGTCATAGTCTCCAATATAACTTCTGGGTTCTATGGCATTCGGGGCTACTCTTTGGTTAGCAAATTCAAGGGTAGTGACATGTGAAGCAGCAGCAATGGCGGCATCTACTTCCTCCTTGGGATTTCCCAATTCCCAGTCAAAACAGATATTGTTGGGCACGTCATCATGTACCAAGGGAGCACCCTCTTCAGCTGCTTTCTTGGGATCGACTACGGCTTCTAATTCTTCATAATCAACATCGACTAAATCAGCAGCATCTCTGGCTGCCTCTCGACTTTCAGCAATAACAATAGCCACGGCATCACCAGCATGTCGCGCCTTGTCTACGACAATCAGCGGATGCTTAGGCTCTTTCATGGTATCACCATTCTTAAAATCGACCTGCCAACCACAGGGCACGCCATTGATTTCGGCAAAGTCAGCGCCAGTATAGACCGCTACCACGCCTGGGTGGGCAAGGGCTTCGGATGTATCGACGCCTAATACTTTGGCGTGAGCATAGGGGCTACGCACAAATTGTGCATAGGTCATATTGGGCAATATGATATCATCAGTGTATTGCCCTTTACCTGTGATAAACCTTTTATCTTCTACCCGCTTTACGGATTTTCCTATCATTTTTGTCATGATGCTACCTCCTTATTATTTATTTTATTAGCAGCGTACTGAATCGACTTGACAATATTGTGATAGCCAGTACAGCGGCAGAAATTACCCTCAAGGGCATGTCTGATTTCTTGTTCGCTTGGGTCAGAATTGGTACTCAATAAATCGGCAGCAGTCATGATCATGCCAGGGGTACAAAAACCACATTGTAGACCGTGTTCTTCCCGAAAACCTTCTTGCAAAGGGTGAAGGCTATCATTATCGGCCAAGCCTTCTATCGTGGTAATATTGGCTCCATCTGCTTGTACAGCTAATAGCGTACAACATTTGACAGCCAGCCCATCCATTAAGATGGTGCAAGACCCACAACTACTGGTGTCACAACCTACATGCGTGCCCGTAAGGCGCAACTCATCGCGTAGGTAATGAACCAACAAGAGCCTAGCCTCTACCTCGTGGCTGTAAGCTTTGCCGTTAACGGTTAGGTTAATTTGTTTTTTCATTTTGGTATAAATAATTTATGGTTGAAGGTATTTTGATGATTATTGTGCAGCTTCAGAAGGCGGTGGCAACGGTGGCAACGGTGGCGACGGTGGGAGAGGAGGGGGGACTGGAACGGGAGCTGGAGGGGAGTCTGCCGATGGCATCTCATTAGTAGTTGTGGGTTCCGGCGCCTGCTCAGTCGTCGCTTTTTCCGGGCCATTTAATTCTACTTCTAAAGCCTTGAAAAATTGCTTAGCTAAAGTTTTTACTACTCCACCAATGACGCGTTGGCCTGTCCGTGCAAGTAAGCCAGATAGTTTAGCTTTGCCTACATCTGTCTCTTATACACATCTGACGCTGCCGACGAAGAGGATAGTGTAG
>CAJXUM010000008.1 GCA_913060855.1 uncultured Lewinella sp.
CTATGGATATGCACTTCAAAAAGGGCCTTGTCTTAGCAAAAAAATGACACTTTCTTTCTCCAAAAGCGCTGCCCAAACATGCTCTCAGGTCAGGGGGTGGGTTATTCCCCCCTTGACCACTGACTTGTTATTGTTGCTGCTGTTGTTGGGCTTGTTTTTGTTTCTGCTCTTGTTGCCGTAGCAAAATCTGCTCCGTTTCCTCGACTAATTTCTGGGCCCAATCATCGGGTATCTCATGAATGATATTTGTAAGGCGTTGCCCCCAAAGTTCTCCAATGTGTCCTGTTTCCTCTTCAGTAAAACGGTGCTCCAATATTTTTTTGGCATCCTTAATATAGACCACCACATCGATGGGATATCCTACATCATTAGCACTGACTCGGGTAGAATCGAAAGATAAGAAGCCCGTTTTCAAGGCAAATACAATAGAAGAATCAAAGGTTACCGCCCGGTTTAAGATCGGTTTCCCATAACCTGAATTACCTATTATTGTAAAGGGAGTCGCTTCCCCTATTTCAATCCAATTTCCTTCCGGATACAGCAGATAGAGTTTATGCTCTTCGTCATTTTCCAGTTGTCCTCCCACTATCGTATGAAGATTGAAAAACAGACCTGATTCTGACAGGGCCTGCTTATCCTCCTTGGCCACTCGCCGCAGCTGATCACCAAAGGCATTAGCCGCCTTGTACATTTTATCAAAGGCAAAATCCTCAGATTCCAACAATTCTTCAAAATAAGTGACGGCTTTATCCCGAATGGATCGTAAGCCTGAAGTCATGATGAAAAGATTTTTATTCCCACTTTTATGGATCGATACTTTTTTGGCTGTAGTTGTTTCCGAACCCGAGGTTATCCTCGTATCTGCAATGGCCACTAAGCCACCCCGCACTTTTATTCCTAAACAATAAGTCATCCTAGTTTTTTTATGCCGTTGTTTTAAATACCCTACTGGCTTCTAAAAACACGATTTATTATCCTCTTCGTTTTTAGGGTAACAGCGGCATTCCGAAACAACATTTATTTGTTGATAGGTGAAATTATATGACTCACAAAGTTACTAATAGCCTTTAGTATTTTGAATACCTTACTCCAGAATTCTTAGGTGAAAAAGCTAGCCCCTATGCGATCATTTAGCGAATATATTTTAGTAAGGGCTTGATCTAAGAAACCAGGAAGGTCATCGGCTATTTCACTATACTCTAAATACTTGAAGTAATTGGCCAATTTACCGGCTCTGAAAACCAGGTCTGAATCCGGGCCATATTTTAGGCACAACTTGTTGACCAATTCATCCACTTTTCGAAAGTTATAGGCAATCGATCGAGGAAAAATGGGATTGATTACTAAAAACTCAAAAGTAGACTTTTGCGTAAGTGTTTTTCGGTTGACCCTTCGATGCATATCAAACCCCTCTAGTACCTTCAAGGTCGTAGTCCACTGATACTGTCTTAAAGCTTGATTGGAGTCATTCTTGGTAAGCGCCTCGATGTCACTGAGCTTACTTTGTAGAATACGCATGATCTGTATAACTCTTTCCAGACGAATACCTAACTTTATAAAAAGCCAGATTTCATCATGCACAACCGTATGATCTAAATAAGAGCGTACAATGGCACAATGCTTAGTCGAATTAACGGTAAAATCGTACAGCCCTCTGGTTTTGAAAAACTCGGGGTCGTACTCCTTAGCAAACAAGTAATACTGATTGATTACCTCCCAAAGTTCAGTAGAGATTAAATGCCTAAAACTTCTGGCATTCTCTCTAGCGGCAGCGATAGTAGAAAGAATAGAAACATTATTAGTTAGACTTAGCCCAACCTCAAACAACACTTCTTGCTCATCCACCTCTAACTCGGGATCGAATTCAATCCCGTACATATTTAAAATAGATTTGAATACAAAATCGGTATTCTGGCTCATTGGCGCGTCCAGAATAGAGAAATATTGGACTTTTAAATAACGCGCTAGATGCTCAGATCTTTCGATGTATCTTCCTGTCCAGTATAGTGAATCGGCGACTCGTGCTAACATAATAAAGTATTATTGTGCGATGATCCAGGTATCTTTTGATCCTCCTCCTTGAGACGAATTTACGATAAGACTTCCTCTTCTTAAAGCTACCCTCGTTAGCCCTCCTGGAAGGACATAAGTTTGGTCTCCTCCCATCAAGGTAAAGGTTCGCAGGTCGATATGTCGGGGTTCAAAGCATTCTGTATCTTCAATATAGGTGCTGTGTAATGACAGCATCATTTTGGGTTGGGCGATATAGTTCCTCGGATCGGCCTTGAGCGTAACTTTTAATGCTTCGAGCTCTTTCTTGCTTAAATTATCGCAAATAGTCACCCCATATCCTCCGGACATGTCTACTGGTTTCACCACCAATTCTGGCAAATGGTCCAAGACATAAGCTAAATCATCAGGGCGACTACAAATATAAGTGGGTACATTTTCAATAATGGGCTCTTCATCCAAGTAGTAACGGATCATATCCGGAACATAGGCACAAACAGCTTTATCATCCGACACACCTGTTCCTGGTGCATTCACAATGGTCACATTACCCATCAAATAAGCCTCCATCAGATGTGGAACCCCCAATAGAGAATCTTTTCTAAAAACAGTAGGATCTAGAAAAGCATCATCAATCCTACGGTAGATCACATCCACCTTTTTGGAGCCTTTAATGGTTTTAAGATAAACGGTTTCATTATCGACGTATAAATCTTTCCCCTCTACCAAGTCTATCCCCATGGCCTGGGCCAAAAACGAATGTTCATAGTAAGCGGAGTTGTATTGTCCTGGAGTAAGAAGCACGCAATTGGGTTCTTCTTCTGTCTGATTGGATACTGATTGAAGCGTTTGCAGTAGCATGGTGGGATACTGATTCACAGTTTCTACCGAGATAGTTTTGAAAACATCTGATAGTGTTCGTTTCATTGTCTCCCGGTTGATGAGGACATAACTTACACCTGAGGGATTACGCAAGTTATCCTCCAGCACATAAAAATTACCATCGCTATGCCTGATCAAGTCCGTTCCACTTATATGGGTATAGACATCTCCGACGGGGCTAAAGCCTTCCATCAATTTAGAGTAATGTGGAGATGAAAATATCAACTCTGCCGGTATTACTTTGTCTTTGGTAATCTTCTGATCCCCATAGATATCTTTGATAAAAAGATTGAGTGCCTTGTTGCGTTGAAGCAGGCCTTTCTCTAATCTAGCCCATTCTTGCTGTTGGATTACCCGAGGAAAAAGGTCAAACGGAAATATCTTTTCTGTGCCCCCAGTGCTCTCGTCATAGACAGCGTAGGTAATCCCCTGGTTCAGAAAAGAAAGCTTAGCATACTCATTTAATTTCTGGAAATCAGCGTGTGAGAAGGAATGGAACAAGTCCCGTATCTTACCATAAGCGGTATATGAATTAGGAAACTGTGTGTAAACTTCATCCAGTTGGCCATCAGGAACCCGATAACTATTAAAAAGTTCATTTTGCATACATAAACTGATAAGTAAAACCTAAAATAAGAAAAGGAACGTTTTAAAATTAGTGAAAGATGCTGTTTTTTTTTAGGATATTTACCTAGAATTTATAAGTTTTTCACCTGACACAACTTGTTCATTTTCAATCTATAAGGCAAAAACAAAATAATCCTCTAAAATCAGTATCAAACGCAGAATAATGAGCATCAAAGTTGCCATCCGACACCATACAAAATATATATACGACAAAGCAATCCAAGTTTACCCTCAAGTTATCAGATTGCGGCCGGCGCCACATACACGCAGCGACATAGTCGCTTATTCACTCAATATCCAACCTGGAAATCATTTTATCAACTGGCAGCAAGATCCTTTCGGAAATTTTCTCGCGCGCGTCTCTTTTCCAGAACCTACTACCGAGTTCGTCGTTGATGTAGAGGTAATTGCCAATTTGGTTACGATCAATCCCTTTGATTTCTTCTTAGAAGAAAATGCTGAGCGGTTTCCATTTGTATATGATGCCCAATTGCAAAAAGAACTCCAACCCTATCTAGAGATCAAAGAAGCAGGGCCCAAACTAAAAGAATGGCTGGAAGCAGCCCAAGTGTTCAAGGATGATGAGACTATTAACTTTTTGGTTCATCTCAATCAAAAGTTATGCAATGATATTAATTATACGGTTCGGCTAAAGCCCGGTATACAGCTTTGTGAGGAGACACTGGAACTAGCCCTAGGATCGTGCAGGGATTCGGCTTGGCTCTTCGTTCAGATTTTACGTCACTTTGGCCTAGCTGCCCGTTTTGTTTCTGGCTATTTAGTACAGTTGAAAGCCGATGATAAGGCCCTCGATGGTCCTTCCGGCCCCGAAGAAGACTTCACTGACCTGCACGCCTGGGCTGAGGTATACTTGCCTGGTGCAGGCTGGGTAGGCCTGGATGCTACTTCGGGCTTATTTGCCGGAGAAGGGCACATCCCTTTAGCTTGTACACCTGATCCGGGGAGTGCGGCTCCTATTACGGGCTTCACCGCCCCCTCTCAAGTCCAATTCGAATTCAAAAATATTGTAGAGCGCATTGAAGAAACGCCGAGAGTTACGAAGCCTTATACAGAAGAACAGTGGGGAAAAATATTGGCCTTAGGGGATCAAGTGGAAGAGGTGCTGCAAAAGGAAGATGTAAAGTTGAGTATGGGAGGAGAACCTACCTTCGTATCGGCAATAGACATGGAATCGGAACAGTGGAATGAGGATGCTGATGGGAAGGATAAACGGGAGATGGCTTTTGACTTGACTGACAAACTGAAAGCTCATTTTGCCCCCCAAGGTTTTCTTCATTTAGGACAAGGTAAATGGTATCCTGGCGAACCTATTCCACGTTGGCAAAATGCCATCTATTGGCGAAAGGACGGTGAAACACTTTGGTCAGATCATCGCCTACTGGCTAATCCCAATCAAGATTATGGTTTGGATGAAACCCATGCCGCCAAATTCTTGGATCGCCTCGCTTTCTACCTCGGCGTTAATGCCGAGCATGTTTCGGCAGCCTATGAGGATATGTTCTATTTTCTTTGGGAAGAGGGAAATCTGCCTTTAAATATTGATCCACTAAAAATTGACCCTAAAGATAAGTTAGAGCGGCAGACACTCGCTGCATTATTAGATAAAGGCCTAAACCGACCTGCTGGCTATATACTTCCACTTAAATGGGCTCACCAATTGCAGACTTGGCAAAGCTGCGCTTGGCAATTCAAAAGAAAAGAACTCTTTCTCATTCCGGGCAACTCCGCCATGGGGCTACGCTTACCCTTGGACCGGCTCCTGCATGCCCTTCCCGAAGATACAGAGGAAGTCATAGAGGCCAGCCCGATGGAGGACTTACCCGAGCTTCCATCGCCAGCTGCTCTATCTGAGCGACAAGTCAATAGAGCGGGCCAGCATAATAATCTATCTACCACCACCAGCCCCACCAGTGAGTCTACCGAAGGATTCCAACCCACTTATAGAGCCATTACGATTAAGACTGCACTATGTATTGAAGCGCGCGAAGGGAAATTGCACCTTTTCATTCCACCGCTCAAAGCTATCGAGGCTTATATTGATCTACTCCATACTATCGAGAAAGTAGCAGCAGAATTAGAATTGCCGATCATCATTGAGGGCTATCATCCACCAAGTGATAATCGATTACAAAAGCTCGTCGTAGCACCTGACCCTGGGGTGATTGAGGTGAATGTACATCCGGCTACTAGCTGGCGGGAAATCGTACATAATTACGACCAACTATTTGAGATGGCTAAAAGTTGTCGACTGGGTGCAGAGAAATTCATGCTAGATGGTAAACATACGGGAACAGGCGGTGGCAATCATATTACGATTGGAGGGCTGAAGCCCGCTGATAGTCCTTTGCTACGGCGCCCCGACTTATTGAGAAGCTTCGTGAATTTCTGGCAAAACCACCCCGGACTTTCTTACCTATTCGCTTCTGCTTTTGTGGGCCCGACTAGTCAGGCTCCACGGGTTGATGAAGGGCGCAAGGGGATATTATTTGAATTAGAAATCGCTTTTGCCGAATTAGATCGACATGAAAATCCACCACCTTGGTTGGTTGATCGAATCTTTAGGAACTTACTGATAGATATTACTGGCAATACGCATCGAGCCGAGTTTTGTATAGATAAACTTTATAGCCCCGATTCTTCTTCTGGTCGCCTTGGCATCTTAGAAATGCGGGGTTTTGACATGCCACCTCACAAGCAAATGTGTCTGATGCAATTGCTACTGATTCGAGCATTGGTAGCTGCCTTCTGGAAGCAACCCTATCGACAGAAGCTCATCCGTTGGGGTACCAGCTTGCATGATAAGTTTTTGATTCATCACTTTGTGAAGGAAGATTTAGCAGATGTGTTATTTTACCTAAAAGAAGCAGGCTTTCATTTCGACATGGCCTGGTTTGAACCCTTCTTCGAATTCAGATTTCCATTGATTGGTCAAATACACATTGACAGCATCGAACTCAGCATCCGAGCTGGCATTGAGCCTTGGAATGTATTGGGAGAAGAAATGTCGAATACGGGAACGGCACGTTTTGTCGACTCATCCCTAGAGCGAATCGAAGTGGCTTTAAAAGGGATTAATACCGAGCGTTATCAGCTACTTTGCAATAAGGCCATTGTGCCGCTTACCTTTACGGGGACAAAAGGTAGCTATGTGGCAGGTATCCGTTATAAGGCTTGGAGTCCTCCTTCTGCGCTTCATCCAACGATCGAAGCAGACATTCCTTTGATTTTTGACATCTATGATACTTGGAATAAGCGTTCTATTGGCGGCTGCACCTATCATGTTTCTCATCCAGGCGGGCGGAGTTATGATACTTTTCCCGTTAATAGTTTTGAAGCCGAAAGCCGTCGAGTCAACCGCTTTTGGGAGTACAACCATTCTGCACGCAGTGTAGAAAACGTCGTGGGACAAGGAACGATTGAGAGTACCATTACTCGTTTTGTTTCTACTGACTATATCGCTCCTGAGAAAATAGAGACGCAAAAAATTGAAGTCAACAGAGACTTTCCTTATACGCTTGATCTGCGGAAGGCGCGGAAATAGGCTTTCCCCTGAAGGGGTGAATTTACTCACCCCTTCAGGGGAAAAGCCTATTCCTGCGCCAGTGCCTCCACGGGGTTGTTGGTAGCAGCCCGCAAAGTTCTATAGCCCACCGTCAGAATGGTGATAACAAGCATGGCACTAAGTGTCCAAATAAAATGAGTGAAGCCAATCGAAATATGATAGGCGAAGTTCTCCAGCCATTGATTCATAACGTAGACGGAGATAGGAATCGCAATCACGAAAGCCAAGAAGATCAGCTGAAGAAATTCCTTGGATAATAACAATAAGAGAGACGAAACCGAAGCACCTAAGACCTTTCTTATTCCCACCTCTTTTACCCGTAACTCGGTAATAAACAAGGACAAACCATACAAGCCCAAACAGGCAATCAGAATGATGAGTGCTGTAAACCAATTGGCCATCTGAGAAGTCTTTAAGTCTTTCTCATACGCTTGCGCGAAGACTTCATCAAAAAATGCATACTCGAAGGGATAAGCACTTGCAAATTCATCATGTACTTCTTTTATACTGCTAATGGTAGTCGCCAAGTCCTCGCTTGCAATTTTTATGGCGACATCTTCCGCATAGTAATCTCCTAAAAACAACTGCAGCGGCGAGATAGCCAAGTGTAAGGAATGTTGATGAAAGTCTTTGACAATGCCCACTACAGAAGCGGTATCCCCTCGCCAGGTAATCATTTTCCGACCTATCGGATTGTCCCACCCCAGTACTTTTACAGCTGTTTCGTTGAGGAGCATACGCTGTTCATCATCTCCAAGTTCCTTTGAAAATTTCCGCCCTTCTACTACTTCCATATCAAACAAATTCAAGTACTCATGATCGGCATAGGCTGTATATAGGGGAATATTTACCTCATCCGCTTTTCCTGGCCAATCTGCATCAGAACTAGAAGTAAAATCATTGGGCAGAGAACTTCCTGAAGCAACGTTCTTTACGGTAGGTAGTTTTGCTAATTCAGCCTTAAAGACCCCCATGTTTTCATCCAATAGTTTCTGGTCTCTGATCTTTACCACCAAAATTTGGTCTCTTGAAAACCCCAGGTCTTTTTCTTGAATGAAATGGAGTTGCCTCGAAATGATAATGGCAGAAATAATCAAAATAGCAGAAATAGAAAACTGCGTAACGACGAGTGCATTTCGCAAAATAGATTTCTTATTCCCTACTAAAAGCGTACTTTTCAGTACTTCCACAGGTCGGAAGGAGGATAGTACGAAAGCAGGATAGATGCCAGAGAAAAAGGCCAGCGACAAGCAGGAAATTGCAATAAAAGGAATTAGCCACTGTTGTTCTAAGGTATTCAAACTCAATTCTACCCCCACAAAAGCAGAGAAAGAGGGTAATATGGCGTTGATAAAAGCCAGGGCCAAGAATAAGGACAAACCTGTCAAGGCAAAAGATTCTCCTAGGAATTGGAATACCAGATTCCTGCGGCTGGCACCAATGGTTTTACGTATGCCAACTTCCTTCGCTCTTTTAAAGCCTTTCGCCGTACTCAGGTTGATATAGTTAATGCCGGCAATCAGTAGAATCAAAAAAGCAACAATCGAGTAGATCCTCAATTTTTGGCTATCATTCGTTGGGCCAATCTCAAAATTCGCTTTGGATTTCAGGTATATATCCGTCAGCGGTTGAAGTATCAATCGGGTTTCCTCTTTCTCTTCTTTATCAATATACTTCTTGACGAAACCCGGTAATTGAGCTTCTATTGCTGAAGCACTTGCTCCTTCCTGTAAAGCTATATAGGTATAAAAGGAGCTATTATTCCATCTGTCCAGGGGCCGATCTTCTACTACCGTTAATGTTTCAAAATCAACGATAACATCCATTTGAAAATGCGTGTTCTTTGGCATGTCCTCGATCACGCCCACCACTGTAAATGGATGCTCATTTTTATACTTAATCACTTGTCCGATGGGATTACTTTCACCAAAATATTTTGCTGCGGTGGAGGCCGTCAACACAGCGGTATATTTATCATTGAGGAACTTCTCCTTGTTTCCCGCAAGCACCTTGAAAGAAAAAATAGAAAAGGCTTCTGCGTCGATACCAAATACCTTAGGTTCAAAAAAAGGCTGGTCATCAACAGCAACAATGGCATTGGAACGCCACCATACTCTTGCCGCATTGGCAATAGTCGGAAACTCTTCCTTCAAGGTCGGGGCGAGGAGGGCTTGCGTAACACAGAAATAATTGGTTCCAAAATAGTAGTTCTCCAATTCCTGCATCACTACTCGATAAATTCGATCTTTTTTTTCGTGCTGTTGATCGTAGCTCTGCTCATATTTCACATAGAGCATAATCAAAATAAAGGCTACCCAGCCCGCTGATAAGCCCAGCAGATTGAGTACAGAAAAAGTCTTATTTCTCTTCAAGTTTCGGAACAAGACCTTTATGTAATTGATTAGCATATGAACAAGATTTGAGTGGTGAATAGATCAACTCCCACTCTATTTAGTCCAAGCTTTATGCCACAAACTACAATTGACTTACTATCAGAATTTTACACTGAATCAAAACAGCAGAATTATTCATCTTGCTGTTCAAAGTTGAACAAAAAACGTTCATTTCCGAACACTGATCCCTCTCTTTCCTCCTTGTACTTCCCTGGTGATTTGGGTATTTCCCAGTCAGAGAAGGTGTACTATAAACTTGCTTTCGCCAGGATTGGACTTAATGGCGCATTCTTGTCTCGGTAAGGTTCCATATCTTTCAAAATGGTATCCAGCAATTGAATCGCTTGTAGGATATAAGGACCTTTATTGAGCATGACACAATCCGCCCGTTGAGACATCACCGCATCTGTGATTTCTGCCCGCGAAGGCAAACCACTCTTGGCTAAACTCTCCAATACCTGTGTCGCCCATATATCAGTTACGTGAGCTGCTTGGCAAAGGGAAAGGATTTCTTCTTGCACTCTACCTATATTACTCCAGCCCGATTCGATGGCCAAGTCACCTCGTGCAATCATCACTCCTACCGGATACACTTCCATGGCTCTAAATAAAATATCAGGTAGGCAATTAAAACCCGATTGGGTTTCAATTTTCAGCACAACCCCTATATTATCTCTAGCCTTTAGGTCTTTTAAACAATCGAATAACTCGGTCACATCTTCGGGGCGGTTGACAAAGGAGAAATTGATAACGTCTGCATGAGTCGCTACAAAAACTAGGTCTGCTTTATCTTTATCCGTCAAGCCACTAATTGTCAACTGGCTATCGGGTAAATTAATCCCTTTCTCTGCTCTAAGCTTGGCCAGGCCGGCTGCTGCCTGCACAATATCGATCATCATATGGGTATCATTGACCGATTTGATTTTACCTTCTATCTTTCCGTCATCAAAGAGAATGCGTTGACCGACTTCTACTTCCTCAAAAATTGCGGGTGCGCGGCAGGAGATATGAGCGATTTCTAGGAGTTCTCCCGCATCGTTATATTGGGCTGTTTTCCCGATAATGGGTGCTTTATCCAAGCGGAGTTGATCTCCCACTCGCAACAGCAATGGAAGCTCCTGGCTGGGTAATTCTCCAATCACGATACTTCTCCCGGCCAATTCTTCACTGGGATATAACAAGAGATTGGTGGCTACAAAAGTAGTTTTGGCACAAGAAGCCAAGTAACCGTTTCCTTCTCTTTGAATCAGTTTGATTTTGCGTTTCTTTCCCCGCGTATCTTTGAGGTATAGCATGGATTGTCCCTCAAGAAGAGGCAGGTCATCCTCACTAATCGGTACATGTAGCATACCGGGGCGTGCTTCTGGGCCTATCCAAATTTCAAGGGCTCGTTTGATATTCCCCCAAACATCTTTAGCTGGGCGAATTTTCAATACCCTAGGGCCGGGTTCAATAGCGCCCGTTCTGATCTTGGGTCCTGCTAAATCCATTGCTACTTTGCAATCCTTCCCCAATGCTTCAGCGGCCTTGCGTACATTGGCGATCATCTTGTCCCAAGCCTCGGCATTATCATGCGCGCAGTTGACCCGAGCACAATTCATCCCCGCCTCGATCATATCATGGACCATCTGATAATTATCTGCAGCTTCACTAGGCATAGTAACCATGATCCGCGTGCGACGGCCTACCGTTTTATACCCCAGCAAATTTTTCGCATTTTCCTGTAAGAGTCGATTCCCCTTTTTGAAGGACAGCTCTCCTACTGCTTTTTTTACTTTTGTATGGGTGAGGATAGATTTCAGAATGGCTCGATTTGTCTTAAGGCTTGCCATCACATGCGACTGTGCTTTCGCCAATCTAGATAGGCCCATAGTCCCCAACTTTTGTTGCAAGCTACTCAGGTCATGTCGCCGTAAAACCTGATAATGCAGCAGGTTTTTAGCACTGGCTTGGTATCGGGGATGAATTTGGCTCAATAAGTTCTTCGAGGCCGATTCAAAAGCTACAGCTTCCTTAATAATGCTGTTGACCTGTGCCAACATATTTTTAATCTTCACCTCCTTTTTTGTCAATTTCTGCTTGCTACTTGCTTTCGTCATAAAGGATTTGGGTTTTTACTCGTTTTGTTTTAAAACAACTTCAATTATAGACTCAAAGAAAAAGCAACTGCCTCATCAAAATAACCCTCTAGGGCTTTATTGGTCCCTCTTATCTGATCAACGATTTGAATCGAATTCTCGACATAGGTTCTTTTTTTCTCTGTGGTCCATGTTAAAGGATAGCTAAAAATATCTCTGATATTACTAGCCTTATCCGTAATTCTAATTTTGCGTGCAGCTAAAGAGAGTTGGCTGGCTTTATCCACTTGCAACTGTTTGCGCTGATCGTAGGGTAAACGCATATCATCGGTTAGTTCTGCCACGATGAACGCCACTTCTTCCCCAAATTGACCAGCAACATCCCTTATTGTTATGGCTGAATCCTCCACCACATCATGCAGGATAGCGGCTATTATAGTGGGCCTATCCTTTTCTTTACCGATATCAATTAAAGTCTGCGTCACTTTTATGATATGATTAATATAGGGCAGCCGTTTGTATCCTCCTCTACCTTGGTATTGATGCTGCTCAGCAGCAAAAGCTAGTGCATTAAAAAATGGACTCAGGGTATCAGGCAAAGACATTTTGATGTAGAGTTTTGATAGACTTCATTACAAAGTCTAGTATTTTCAAGACAAATCGTTAACTGATATGGTTTAGAGAATGCGTAGAATACTGATTTTTCTTTGCTGGAAAACGATTTCATCTCCCGCTTTCTTATTCAACAACGCTTTTCCTATAGGAGAAGCTAAGGAAATAGCGAAATAAGTTTGCCCTGCTAATTTGAGTTTACCTAGTGGAATCGATAGATAATATTTGCCTTCTTTTGTGATTACCAAGCTTCCTATGGCTACTACTTCTTTTGTTTCTGCTGGATTCAATAAATTCAATTGATTTTTCCAGGATACATTGATGGCTAGTTGATGGGCCATCTTGTCTTTTTCTTGCTGCATCATGGCTCGCCCTGTTTCAAACTTATCGCCAGCGCTACTCTTTGTCTCCTCATTGGCTGCCGCCTGAATTTCTTCAACCGCTAACCGAATCCGATCGATTCGTGTTTGTAGTTCTGCTAAACAGGCTTGATGTAATTCTTTCTTCATAGGTTATCGGATCATCAAATAACAAGATCGTTGTTTCTATTCTAAATGTATATAAAATAAAGTTCCCCCCTCACCGATGTTGCGTGCCTGTCTAGCCAGCCAGATAGATTTCCTATCAACATCTATCCATGAAAACCGAGATTCCGAACTAGGTTGCAGGTGGCAAACACCTGCAACGGCTAGGGAATATGCGCTAAGCGAGACTTCAGAAGTTTCCTCAGTCATTGCCAGGAAAACTTCTGAAGTCTAAGTCACAGTGTTCAAAAGTGAACAGTTTTCGTTCAAAAACGAACAGAAACAGTCGCCCCGAAAGAACCATTAAACCCTCATTATCAATCACTTGAAAAACAAGGTATAGCTTTTGCAGAACAAGAGCAAACACCCGTAGTATGTATCAATACCTAAAAATAGGCATCCGTCAACTATTAAAAGATAAAACCTACTCGATTGTTAATCTTATCGGTCTAGTGATTGGGATGACGAGTGTGATTTTGATCTTTTATACGCTGAAACACGAACTGAGTTTTGATCATTTCCATACTGACTCTAAACAAATATACCGGGTCGTACAACACAATCATACTTCGGATGGAATCCAGTATTGGAATACAACGGCCTATCCCCTAGCGGAGGCGCTCCACAAAGATTTCCCCGACTTGGAGGCGGCACTAGCAGTAGGACCGATGCAACATACAATGGGAGTAGGCGAAGCGGGTCAATCCGTTATTCGATTTGAAGAAAAGTTGGTACTGTATGTGGATGACAACTATCTCCAGTTATTCGATTTTGGTGCACTCAATAGGCCGCTTTGGTTGGAAGGAGATCCTGCTACGGCTCTAAAAGCGGAGAAATCAGTAGTAATCACCGAAAAGACGGCGCAAAAATATTTTGCAGGAATCGTAGCAGCCGGTGAATCTGTGATTGGTCAGACACTCTTACTAGATAATAGAGATCTTCTGACGATAACCGGGATAGTCAGTACTCCACCTTCCAATACCAATTTATTATTCGACTTCCTTCTCCCCTATCGGCTCTACCAAAAACAAGAAGCTTTCGCTACTCAAAACTGGTCGGGTAATTACCAGGGAACCACCTATGTTAAGTTGCTCTCCCAATCCTCGCCTACTGCTGTAGCACAAAAAATTGCAAATTGGAAAAAGAACTATCTCTTTCCCGAAGATATTGAGCGGATAGAATATCGACTTCAACCCTTAGCGGATATACATACGAATGCCACCTACAATAGCCCTTTAGGTAGCTACACGGTGAATAAAAAGTTATTGGGAGGCTTGGCTATAATGGCTTGTTTACTCATCATCATTCCTTCAGTCAATGTGATCAACTTGGCTATTGCACAAGTCTCTCGCCGAAGCGCGCATGTAGGAATACGCAAAATATTGGGCGGAAGTCGCCTACAGTTGATCAAGCTATTTTTAGTCGAGATTCTTCTTTTGGTGGTCATCTCCTGTTTGTTTTCCATCATCCTAGCTGAGCTCTTGATGACGCAAATCAATCAAAAAATTGATATCGTTACCATTCATTTGGCTTTAGATAGTAGCGTCATCTTACTCGGTACGGGACTCATTCTTTGTATTGGCTTATTGGCGGGTATTTACCCCGCCTTAAAGTTTGCTACTTTTTCGCCCGCAAGCGCCCTGAAAAAGGAACAAAATGTGGGTTTACAAAGAGGTTTTGGCTTTCGCAAATCGCTGATTGGTTTACAGTTTTCTATTGCGAATGTGTTTATCATTGGTACAATCGTCGTGGCCTTGCAAATGATGCACTTTAAGACGGCAGACCTAGGATTTAATCAGGAGGCCATCTTTACAATCAATATCCCTGACCAAGATTCTAGCCGCTTACAATCCTTCGCGCATCAGCTGACGGATCATCCCCATATCGACAATATAAGCTTTGCCACCGGTACACCACTTACCAATGACAACGATTCATGGGGCACAGAATTTCGTTTGCGACACGAAGAGGTACAAATGATGCGCGCGGCCGAAATGAAGGTGGTAGACCTCAACTATCAAGATGTTTTTGACCTGGATCTCATCGCTGGGAAGTGGCTATCTCGTGCCAATCAGGTAGAACGCTTTAATGGCTTCATTGCCAATGAGGCATTGGCTCATTCGCTCGGATTTACGCCTGAAGAAGCCATCGGCCAGACCTTAATCATTAATGAAGGGGAAGCGCCAATTATTGGTGTTGTCAAGGATTTCCACAACAACACCTTACATGAAGCCGTTAGCCCTTGTTTGATCTTCCATTGGAATAGTGGCTTTTATTACGAAGGACATATTGCCTTATCTTCCCACGCTACCTTGTCATCTACTTTGAGTTTTATCAATGATACCTGGCATGCCTCTTTCCCAGAAAGTATTTATAAAGGGAACTTCCTGGAAGCTCAATTGGCCCGCAACTATATTATCGAAGAACTCGTTTTTAGTGCCTTCCAATTATTTTCTTTCATCGCCATCTTCATCGCTATTATTGGTTTGTACGCACTCGCCTCTTTTGTCGTCGTATCGCGAACCAAGGAAATCGGCATCCGAAAAGTGATAGGAGCCAGTACACAGCAGATCATTCAATTAATCACCCAGGATTTTTTACGGCCTGTTGTATTGGCTATTGTTATTTCAGTGCCTATCGCTTGGTATGTAATGAATCAATGGCTGAATAATTTCACTTATCGGATTGAGTTAGACTGGTGGATTTTTGCATTGGGTGGAGGGATCGCCTTTTTAATGGCGAGTTTGACAGTCGGCTGGAGAAGTTTGACGGCTACTATTTCTAATCCTATTGATGCGCTTCGGAATGAGTAGAAGTAGGCACTCAATAGCCCTACCTACTCCTGAGACACCAGCAATGATGACCACATTACTATACTACACTAATGTTAGTCTTGATGATTTTTTAAATTTTTAAATAGGGAAACGCCAAGTATGATATAAACAGGAACTAAGGGAAGTGCTGACACCAAAACGGAGATTTTCAAAGACTCCAATCCTCCCACATACATTAAGGCGATGGGCAGAAGAATGAGGGTGAATGCCCAGAAAAGTCGTTGCCAGCGCGCTGGATCTTGATGCGCGTGTAACTGCTTTGTCGTACAAGAGGCTAACGTGTAGGAGGTCGAATCAAAACTGGTAGCCATAAAGGTCACGCTCATCAAACAGAAAAGAAAAAGGATCAATTTGCTCGGTCCCAAGCTAGCAATAATGGCTGCTATAGCTTGAGCAGGTTCCCCGCTCCGCACGATCTCAAGAACAGACAATTGCCCACTTAATTCTAAATCCAGGGCATAATTCCCGAGGATTCCATAAAATACAGTAGAACCCAAACTCCCATAAATAATTGTTCCTAAAATCAGCTCCCTAATTGTTCTACCACCTGATATTTTTGTGATGAAAATCCCCATAAAAGGTCCTACAGCCACCCACCAAGCCCAATAAAATATACTCCAATCTTCCACAAATCTAGAATCCGTCAAGGGATCCGTCCAGGTCAACATTCTAATGAAGTTCTGGCTAATAATTCCAAAACTATTGATACTCATTTTCAGAATAAACACAGTAGGGCCCACTAGTAGGACGAAGGCTAAAAATACAAAAGCCATAATCGTATTGATATTGCTCAATCGTTTTATCCCCTTCCCTAAACCGAGATAAACTGAAATCGAAAATATAATCGCGCAAAAAATGATAATCCCGACTTTCAATCCAAAAGAATCTGGAATACCCAAAAGCGATTGAACACCTGCAGCAATCATGGGCGTCCCTAATCCCATCGACGTCCCTGTCGAACCTAATATTCCCACCATAAAAAAGACATCCATGGTTTTACCCACAGGGCCATCCGTGTACTTACCTAGTACTCGCTCGCATGCTTTACTTATTCGCAGAATAGGAATTCCTTTAATAAAGTACGTGTAACTAAGGGCTACCGCAGTTAGACTATAAAATGCCCAACCAATTATTCCCCAATGAAACATACCATAGGAAGCGGCATATTCGATGGCTTCATTGCTCCCAGGAGTCAGCCCAAAAGGAGGGGTATCGTGATAATAGGTCCATTCAATCGTTCCCCAATACAAAATACCTGTGGCTACCCCAGCACAAAACAACATAGAAGCCCAGCTATAGGTACTGAAATTGTAATCGTTCTCTCCTAATCGAATTTTCCCATATTTTGAAAAAGCAACCCACAAAACGAAAATCAAAACGGCAATAGATAACAATTGATAGATACTTCCAAAATTATCTTCAATGATGATTTTTAATTCGTTGAGCAATGCTTGGCTTTTTTCCGGCCAAAAAAGCATAGGTAAAGTAAAAGAGGCTAGTACTAAGAGCGTTGAAAAAAAGATGTCTTTATCCGTTTTTACTTCTGTCGACTGTTGGCTTTTCTTCATATCGCCAAAGGTAAGTAATGATGAAAGAATATTGTTTTACTATTACTAATGGTACTTTGTAGCAATATCCAGTGGCATAAATTGTCCAATAAAACGGATACCGTTGGAGAAAATAGAAAGCTCTTCCTATATTAGGGAGAACAAAACGAAACCATATGTCTCTTCCTGTACGCGCTAGGCTATTACTATTAGCCAGCTTATTTTCTGGGCTTTCCTTGGGTGCTCAAACTATCCCTAACAAAGGGGTTCAACTCGATCACTATTCTACCAATTATCACAATCTACCTTTTATCGACTTAGACCAAGCCTCCGAAAGACAAGTGATTGTAGATAAGGAAGAAGGCCAATATTTGGGCCACCCGACAACCCATTTGCTACCAGACGGGAAAATGATCATTTGTGTATACCCCAAAGGGCATGGTCGAGGGGCCATCGTAATGAAAAAGAGTACAGATGGCGGACTCAGCTGGAGTGAAAGACTTCCGACACCTGCCAATTGGGCTAGTTCGATGGAGGTCCCTACGCTATTTCCGGTGGAGGATGCAGGCGGGAAGGAAAGATTGATTATGTTTTCGGGACTCTATCCTGCCCGTTTGGCGGTTTCCGAAAACCAGGGAAAGGACTGGTCGCCACTTGAAATCGTCGGTGATTGGGGCGGCATAGTCGTGATGGGTGATCTGATTCCATTGAAGACGGGGAAAGGGCACTATATGGCGATGTTTCATGATGATCAACGCTTTTTTACTAAAGACGGCCGCAGCTCTGCAGACAAAGCGGAGTTGCAACATAATTTACCGCTATTCACCCTATATAAAACCTATTCTTTTGATGGTGGGCTGAGTTGGAGCTATCCTCAAAGCGTTTTCGAATCGCGTGTCATTCACCTTTGCGAGCCAGGCATAATCCGTTCGCCGGACGGGAAACAAATCGCGGTTCTCCTGCGCGAAAATTCCCGACGTATGAATTCCTACATTATTTTCTCAAATGATGAAGGTAAAACCTGGACTACGCCCCGTGAAGTTCCTAATTCTTTGACGGGCGATCGGCACCAGGCATTGTATACACCAGATGGCCGTTTGCTGATTTCATTTCGAGATAATTCACCGGCGCTCTCCCGCTTCCGACAACTCAAAGCAGTCTGCCGTGATTGTGATGAGCAGCAGTTGTATGAAAAGGCCGGGCCTGTCAGTCCAACTGCGGGAGATTGGGTAGCTTGGGTAGGTACTTATGCGGATTTGGCGGAAGGGAAGGAAGGCCAATATAGGATTCGACTCAAAGACAATACCAGGGGAAATGATTGCGCCTACCCTGCGCTGGAGTTATTACCAGATGGCACTATCGTGGCCACTACTTACGGTCATTGGGAAGAGGAAACTGAATCCTATATCTTGAGTGTGCGCTTCAAGATGGAAGAAATCGATAAGATGGCGAAATAAGAATGATCAGCTAGCAAAGATTTCCCCGTCAATCAGCATCCAGATTCCAAATAGAATTGTTTCTTTGTGAGAGACAATAATTGAAACACCTCATTTTACCCTGAGCGATACAATCCTTCTAACCACGGGACGCTCAACGGTATCAACCTAGAAGTCCTAACCATGAAAAAGGAATTTATCCTGTCTCTTATACACATCTGACGCTGCCGACGAAGAGGATAGTGTAG
>CAJXUM010000009.1 GCA_913060855.1 uncultured Lewinella sp.
GATCAGCCTCGGTCTCGTGGGCTCGGAGATGTGTATAAGAGACAGTCCATCAACAGCAAAACTTCATAGCCTTTGTCTTTGGCTTCTACTAGTGTTGAGACTAAGCCGCCATTTTTGGCCAAAACGCCACCAATCACTAGTGTTTTGATTCCTAACTGTTGTAATAGCCATTCTAGATGCGTGGAAGAAAAAGCGGAGTGCTCGATCTTGTTCACGACGAAGTCGGCTGGACCTAATTCATCTACTAACTGATGGCCCCAGCGTCCGTCTTGAAAATCACCTCTATTTAAGAAAGGATGATTAGCGCTAAAGGTACTTGGAATGATCGGAACATTATCCTTATCGGCGATCAACGTATAATTAGTACTGATAATACGGCTCCCAACTTTCTTGAAAACATTGGAAACCTTACTCATCTGTTCTATTCTGGCTCGACTATATAGCAGAGAAAGCTTGGCGCGGCCATAAGCCCCAACCGGGTGCAAAAAATCATTTTGCATATCCACAAATAAAAGAGCGCTACTACTGGGATTCATCTATTACTGTAATTGGAATTCTTGTTGAATATACAATGTTATTACTCGGGCGTAAAGTAGCAAATGAAAATGGGTAAATGTTAAAAACAATTGACTTTTTTTAGAATTTAACATTTTATAGATATGATGGATAAACGTCCATTTATCATCCCACCTTTAATCATTTTAGACATCGAAAATAGTGTACATTATTCCACCTCTACTATCATTTCTATCTCTACGGCGATATTACGTGGCAGTGAGCCCATCCCAACGGCGGCTCTCGCATGCTTTCCTTTATCTCCAAAAACGGCAACCATTAAATCAGAAAAACCATTAATTACTTCTGGATGATCGGTGAATTCAGGCATGGCATTAACCATACCCAATACCTTTACAATTCGTTTGACCTTATTCAAGTCCCCAATTTCTGCCTTCAAGGCTGCCAATTGTATGATAGCGGCTAATTTCGCTGCTTCATAACCTTCTTCTACGGTTAAATCTCTACCTACTTTTCCAGTAACATATCCTCCTTCAGGTCGATTAGGTCCTTTCCCTGCCATGAAAACTAGGTTTCCCGTTCTTACCGCATTGACATAGTTGGCAACCGGAGGGGGAACAGCAGGTAAAGTGATTCCCAATTCTTTCAACTTGGCCTCTACATCATTCCCGGATACTTGTCCCTTTACCACCTCTACTTCTTCCTCCACTTTTTCATTATTGGGTCCACAAGCGGTCAAACTAAAAGTCAAAACTATACCTAAGGCGAAAAGCAGTCTCATAAATCTTTTTTTTTGCTGATTGTAATCTTTCCCTAATGTACAAAAAACTAGATGGACACAAAATAAGCTGCCCACAAATACTAAATAATAATGATCCGCGCGTCCTTCTTTAACGAGACACGGAGCCACAGAGAAGATCTACTCTCTTGTGACTCCGTGCCCTACTTGACATTCGTCAGAACAGTCAAGACTATATGCTAATACTTGGCGACAATTCAGGGGAGTATATTACCCCCCAAAGGTGTAATAGTAAACTAATCTCGATTCCCAAAAAGTGCCAATATATCTGATATCCGTTCTTTCAAATCTTTCCGATCAATGATAAAATCGAGAAAGCCATGCTCGAGTAAGAACTCCGAGGTCTGAAAACCTTCTGGGAGATCTCTTTTGATCGTCTCTTTAATTACTCGCGGCCCTGCAAAGCCGATCAAGGCTTCTGGTTCCGCAAAATTTATATCTCCCAGCATCGCAAAACTAGCCGTCACACCACCTGTGGTAGGATCTGTTAGAAAAGAGATGTAAGGAATTTTAGCCTTGGCCAACTGAGATAACTTAGCAGAAGTTTTGGCCATCTGCATCAAAGAAAAAGCAGATTCCATCATCCGAGCCCCTCCAGTCTTGGAAATGATCATCAAAGGCGTTTTGGTCTCTATGGCATGATCAATAGCCAGTGCTATCCTTTGCCCCATAACCGACCCCATTGATCCACCAATGAATTTAAAATCCATTGCCGCAATAATCAGCTTTCTTCGATTGACTTTGCCTTTGGCCACGGTGATGGCTTCTGTCAAATCTGTCTTCCGCTGCGCATCAACGAGCCGCTTATCATAGGGCTGAAGATCCGTAAAGTTGAGAAAATCCTTCGACCGAAGATCATCAAACAGTTCTTCAAAATTGCCATCAAAAATAATATCAAAATAATCGTGAGAGCCTATTCTGATGTGATAATTACAATGAGGACATTTTAAAAAATTCTCCTTTAATTCTTTGACCGTAGACGTCTCTTTACAACGTTTACACTTATACCACAACCCCTCAGGTGCCTCTTTCTTATTCCGGGTAGCGGTTTGAATACCGTCTTTCAAGCGTTTGAACCAACCCATGTTTAATTTGTATTTTCCTGGTTTACAAGCCTTTTTAAAGAAAAAAGCTAAAACAACTACGGAAAAACTGTCATTTCCGGCCTCAAAATTAAAAATCAAGACTATATTCTAGTAATTCCCCCGTGATTTTCTTTTATCTCTTCTCAAGAAGGTATCAAGATAAAGCTGCTGGATAAGTGAAAGATTGTACCGTATTCACAAAACACTTTACTCCATCGAGCGGTGTATCTGGATAGACGCCGTGACCCAAATTAACGATGTGTCGGTCGCCAAAAGATTGTAGCATGGAGCGGCTTTCTTTTTCAATTTCTGCCATAGGGGCATATAAGAGACAAGGATCAAGGTTTCCCTGTAAGGCTTTCTTAGGTCCCACAATTTTACGGGCCAGCTGGGGATCAATATGCCAATCCAATCCAATGGTATTGCAATCTAGCTGGCCCAATTCTTCCAGCGCAAACCAAGCATCTTTGGCAAAAACGGTGAGTGGTACTTCTTGAATGGCTTCACAGATTTGCCGGATGTAAGGGAGAGCAAAAGTTGAATATTGTTGAGCAGGTAAAATCCCAGCCCAGGAATCAAAAAGCTGAATCATATCAGCACCGGCTGCTATCTTTTGTTTGAGGTAAGCGATGGTGGTATCCGTAATTTTTTGCAGCAGCGTATGTGCTAGCACCGGCTCGGTATACAGCAACTTCCGTGCTTTTGAAAAGGTCTTACTCCCCTGCCCTTCCAACATGTAAGATAAAATCGTCCAAGGCGCTCCTGCAAAACCGATTAAAGGTACCCGACCGTCCAATTCTTTTTTGGTGATCTTTAGTGCCTCATACACGTAGCTCAACTCAGCCGCTGCCTGCTCACCGCTCTGCAGGCGATCCACATCCGCCTTTTCCTGAATAGTCTTGGGAAAGAAAGGGCCTTTTTTCTCTACCATTTCATAGGTCAATCCCATGGCTTCCGGAATGACCAATATATCTGAGAATATAATCGCCGCATCAACGCCCAATTCATCCACAGGTTGGATTGTCACTTCAGCCGCCAAAGCTGGCGTTTCTACCAGTTCTTTGAATCCGCTCAATTTAGCCCTGAGCGCTCGATATTGCGGTAAGATCCTACCCGCTTGTCGCATCAACCAAACAGGAGGCCGGTCCACCTTCTCCCCTCTTGCTACCTTCAAAATCAAATCATTCTTGATAGCTACCTTAGATGTTACTGCACTTTCAGACATAATTATATGGTTTGAGATCGCAATATTCCTTCAATTTTGCAGGAATGAAAGGGATTAGGCGCTTTTTTACTCATTTTTTACAATTACTATTGCAAAGAAAATTACGAATGAGTAAAGTTATTCTACAATAATGCAAATTAACAAATGCTACAGGAAACCTCCTACCATTGACCCTACTGTAATAAATCGCTTTAGGATCGCTACGACTAAGACATAAATATTGGATAGTAAACCACCGCTTTCTTGAAGTTTAGCGGATTTTGGCTATTTTGGAGGCCAACAGCAAAACCCTTTTACCTACATGAAGAAATTAGCACTCCACTGGCAGATCTTGCTAGGCATGGCCCTCGGTTTACTCTTTGGCGCCATTGCCGCCCAATTAGGATGGACAAAATTTGTGGTTGACTGGATCAAGCCCTTTGGTACCATCTTTATCAATTCCTTAAAATTGATTGCCATCCCACTTATCGTGGCATCTTTGATTAAAGGTATTTCCGACCTTCAGGATATTTCTAAATTATCCAAAATGGGCGGACGAACTATTGGTATCTATATTATGACTACCGTGGTAGCCGTCAGTCTCGGCCTCCTTATTGTTAATGTCGTTAAACCAGGAAAATTAATCAAAGAGGAACGACGAATCGAACTCATGGAGACCTTTTCTGGAGATGCCGCCAAAAGAATTTCGCAAGCAGAGGCCCAAAAAGAGGCAGGGCCATTACAAGCTTTGGTGGATATTGTTCCAGATAATATCATTGGAGCAGCTACTGATAATGGCAATATGTTGCAAGTGATTTTCTTTATTATCTTTTTTGGAATCGGTTTAATCCTGATCCCTAAAGAAAAAGCGCAACCCGTTAAAGCCTTTTTTGACGGCCTAAATGAAGTCATATTAAAGCTCATAGACTTGATCATGCTCAGTGCTCCCTATGGGGTTTTTGCGCTCTTGGCCGCCCTCATTGTCGAATCGCCTAGTGCCGATCTCTTTATTGCCCTATTCGGTTATGCAGTGTCTGTACTCTTAGGGCTAGGCCTGCTCATCTTCGGTTTTTACCCCTTACTGGTTAAGATCTTTACCAAGATGGATTATGTTACCTTTTTTAAAGGTATCTCGCCAGCTCAATTACTCGCCTTTTCCACCAGTTCAAGTGCAGCGACCCTGCCAGTTACGATGGAAAGAGTGGAAGAGCACCTTGGGGTAGAGGAAGAAGTAACAAGTTTCGTATTGCCTATTGGGGCTACGATTAACATGGACGGTACTAGTCTTTATCAAGCCGTTGCTGCTGTATTCATTGCACAAGCCTTTAATATGGATTTGACCTTGGGTGCCCAGCTCGGTATCATTGTGACGGCCACTTTGGCCTCCATTGGTTCGGCAGCAGTACCTGGTGCGGGTATGGTGATGCTAGTAATTGTTTTGGGACAAGCAGGGATACCTGAGGCGGGTTTAGCCTTGATTTTCGCCGTAGACCGACCACTAGATATGTGCCGAACTGTAGCCAATGTAACCGGAGATGCGACAGTAGCTATGCTCGTCGGAAAAAGCGTCGGAAAATTAGGTGAGCCACATGTAAAGAACTGGGACGACAATTATCCGCCAGAATAAGTCTTGAAACTTTTCAATACAGGTATCGTATACTCGACACGGAAGATTTGTTTGACTTCTGTGTCGAGTTGTCATACCAAAATCCAACAAATACTTACAGCAATTTTAGATAATGAGTGTATCAGATACATTGGGAATCGGCTCTAGGGTAAGACATCCGGGTTACGGCGACGGTGCTGTGATTAGGCTCCATAAAGCAGCTTATGAAGTATGTTTTATGCTACATGGTATAAAACATGTAGGATTGAGCTACGATCAATGGGAAATCATAGAGGCTATCCCGGCGCAATCCACCGTCTCTTTCTCTGAAGCAGAGAAGTCCCTAATTAAAATTTTGCGCCATTTTTCAGACATTACTGAAGTAGTTGAATTGGGAGACCGATGGGAAGATGGCTTGATGATTCTCAAGCCAGGAGATGATGGTTTGAAGCCCAAAGAAATACCAATTGTAACTTTTTTCCATAAAATCGTTATGGTAAGAGATAGGTTGCGCGTAATGGAACAACGTATTAATAGCAGCAAACTAAATGATGAGGAAAAACTGAATCTGCAGCAGTACATAACACGCATTTATGGTAGCCTTACTACCTTCAATGTATTGTTTAAATATAAGGAAGACCACTTCTCAGGCGGTAAAAAATAGCCTGTGCGTCTGATCGTCTAGATTCAATCCCTCCAACGCTTTGAACATCTTCATGCCAACACATTAAGAAATACTCAATTTTTGAGTTACCCCTAGGGGAAAAGAAGCTTGCTTTTTTACTATATTTTTTCACCGTAGCCAATAACATTATACGGTAAAATATGGTTATATTAAAAGCAGTCTTTGAATATATGGGACTGTATCTGTTGATACTACCCAATGAATAAACTTAATCTTGCATGACTCATTATTACAAAAGAACATCATTTCTTTTTCTACTCCCCTTCTTGGTATTACAATCTTGTTTTGTAGCTGATCAGCCTTTTACGGGACTTCCCCCTGGGCCATGGCGGGCAGAATTAACGCTCGTCCCCAACCCTATTTCACCCAATCCTAAAGGACAGCCGCTACCTGAAAAGGTAAATTTGGAATTTGAAGACGTGAATACAGGCGAGCTGCCTTTCACCTTTGATGTCAAATACAAAAATGATAATGAGTTTTATATCGAGATCCATAATGGCGATGAAACCATAGAGATCACCGATATCAAAATGGGCGTTGATCGTAAGACAGCCAAAGATACCATCTGGATCAACTTCCCAATTTATGATTCCTACATCAAGGGTATCTATGAAGGAAATTTAATTCAAGGGTATTGGATGGTCAATAATCGGGAGAATTACCAGATCCCTTTCAAGGCACGATTTGGGCAGGATCATCGCTTTACCACGCTCCGCAAATCGCCGCTAATGGATGTCAGCGGCAATTGGGAAACCGTTTTTACAGATGAAGATGGGGTGATAGAGAATGCCGTCGGAGAATTTGTACAAGATGGAAATCAAGTAAGAGGAACCTTTCTGACAGAAACAGGCGATTATCGTTTCCTTGACGGGACGATACAAGAAGATAAATTGTATTTATCCTGCTTTGATGGTTCCCATGCTTTCCTTTTCGAGGCCAAAATCAGACCGGATTCTACGATGATTGGTAGTTTCTTATCAGGCAACCACTATAAAGCTATCTGGGAAGCCAAATTCAATCCAACAGCCAGTATCAGAGATCCTAATGAATTGACCTTCCTAAAGGAGGGGTATGATCAACTTAGCTTTTCTTTTCCGAATGGTGCTGGAGAAATGGTTTCCTTGAGTGATTCCCCTTATCAGGACAAAGTAACTATTGTTCAAATTCTGGGCAGCTGGTGTCCCAACTGCCGGGACGAAACTCGATTTCTAGTGGATTATTTAGCCAAAAATCCGACAAAAGATATACAGGTGATTGGCCTGTCGTTCGAACGGCATAAAGATAAAGCAAAAGCGTTTGATGCCATTGGCCGGTACAAGGAAGGCATGGGCATTCCTTATGAAGTGTTACTAGCAGGCGATGCCGATAAAACGGAGGCTGCCAAGTCTTTACCCATGCTCAACCATATCATATCCTATCCTACGATGATATTTATTGATAAAGCCGGGCAAGTCCGTAAAATTCATACGGGTTTTGCAGGCCCAGCAACCAGTAAATACCAAGAATTTATAAAAGAATTTGAACAAACTATAGATCAATTAAGCACTGAAGATCCCAAAAAAGTATTATGAATAATCAAAACGTAGCTATAGCCTATTGCATAGACAACATCAATGTTGCCGAAAGTCTAGATCAGCAGCTTAGTCCTGCCATTGGAAGTCTTACCCACCTCTATGGGTCTAGAAACAGTCAGGAAAATCCCTTGACTGAGCAAATCATTAAGCACCAGGGCCCAGTCCTACTGCTGATTTCTGACAATTATTTGAAATCGACAGCCTGTATGTTGGGCGGTTTACACATGCTCAATGAAAAGCAGGAAGAAATTCTGCCCGTCGTTATTGATGGTCTACGCAAGGATAAGGAAACGGGAGAACCTGTTTTCATTTCTACCCAATTTGACCGGATCAGTGATATGATCCAATACATCAATTATTGGCAAGATCAATACCTCGATTTACGACGTCAAAAAAGAGAGCTCTCCGATTTGGACGAGAAGACTTTCAATGACCACCTCAAATCGATCCGAGAAATTTCTAGCGAAACCAGCGAATTCCTAAGAGTCTTGCGCAATATGGAGCATTACTCGCTCCAAGAATTCACGCATAATGACTTTGAGGTGTTCTTCCAATTTGCTGGTGACCAACACGCTTGGGAAAGTTTCCAAAAAAATCGTTTACACTTCAGGATGCAACAACAAGCGGGAAGTGCTTCCGGTGTAATGGATACCGATGTAGAAGTGATTGATCGACAAGGAGGAAGTCATCAGGATACGACCGAAGTAGATCTATCGGCGATTCCTGGCATGGATTTGCTCGGTATCGACGATCAAGTGGAAGAAGAACTAGAGGAACTAGAAGATGCACTAACGACAGAGGCTCCTGTCCTGGAAGATGCGCTAAATGCTTCTATTGAACAGGAAGAAGAAGAGGAGGAAGAAGAAGAAGAAGAACCTCACTTGGTAGTAGAAGCGGAGGAAAGCACAGATCAAAGTCCACCTCCTGAGTTGGAAGTGCCCTTAGAAATAGTAAATGAGGAAGAAGAAGAGGTTGAGGATGAGGAAGACGAAGTAATTGAAGAGGAAGAAGAAGAACTGGAGTTAGAGGTTCCGATAGAAAATATATTGGAAAATGCCTGGGCGCTAGCCGAAGCCAATAATTCAACCGCAGCAATTCAACATTTGGAGGATGCAAAATTGAATTATCAAGCCCCTGAGCTTGATTACTATCAAGCTTTAATCTTGGCTCAATTTGATCAAAACCTAGTGGCTGCCAAACAGAAACTTGAGCAGTTGACAGCATCAGTTCCAACACACCAGGATAGTCTTTTCTTGTTGGGAGAAGTGTCTGAAATCATGGAAAAATTCCAGGATGCGGGTGATGCTTATGGAAAATTATACCAAATCCAGCCTGATTATAAAGGCTTAAAATATCGCCTTGGCATGGTGTGGGCGCACCACTTTGAGGATAAATCTCAACAAGCCGCCGATCTCTTGGCCGAGGCGGTAAAAGAGGATCCAGAAAACGTAGATGCGATTTATCAATACGGGCTACTGCTAAATGAGAAGTTGGGCCAACAAGAAGAGGCCATTGAGTATCTAAATAAAACTTTAAGCCTCTCCAGTGATCATCCTTTTGCCCATTATGACTTGGCCTTGATTTACCATCAACAAGGAGATGCAACGGCTGCAGCCGTAGCCTATCAACAAGCTATTATCATCAATCCTGAATTAAAAACTCCCGAAAACGACATGGCTTTTAACAACATCGCGACTGTAGCGGAAGATTCGACTGCTATCGAACAAACCACTCTCGAAGCACTAAAAAACAATATTGCTCAGCTCGAAGATTTGATCAATGCCCGAGAAGAAGAAAATACCAAATTGAAGCTGAGCCGACCTGGCACAGATAAAACGGTATTTATAAGTGGTGCAACGGCTGGCATAGGTCGAGCGACTGCTGCACTGTTTGCAGAAAATGGTTATAGGTTGATCTTGAATGGCAGAAGAAATGAGCGCTTGGAGGAATTGAAAGCTACTTTCGAAGAAGAGTACGACGTGCACGTTAAGCTTTTGCCCTTCGATGTAAGCGAAGTGTCAGCAGTACAGGAGGCTGTAGAAGGTTTAGGAGAAGATTGGCAAAATGTAGATATCCTGATCAACAATGCTGGCAAAGCGCGCGGGTCTGCGCCCATTCACGAAGGCGATTTTGCCCATTGGGATGAAATGATTGATACCAATATCAAAGGACTGCTTTATCTAACTAGAGCAATTAGTCCTCAGATGGTAGCTCGTAAGTCAGGACACATCATCAATGTGGGATCAGTAGTAGGGAAAGAGGTGTATAAGAACGGAAATGTTTATTGCGCCACTAAATTTGCAGTAGATGGTTTGACAAGAGCTATGCGAATGGATTTGCACGAACACAATATCCGAGTAAGTCAAGTTAGTCCTGCACATGTAGAGGAGACTGAATTTGCCTCGGTTAAGTATGGCGGTGATCAAGAAAAAGCGAATATCTATCAGGACTTTAAACCCTTATCAGCCCAGGATGTGGCTGAAACTATCTATTTTATGGCTACGCGGCCAGCACATGTCAACGTGCAGGACGTGTTGATCATGGGCACGCAACAAGCTACCGCCACTATGATCGATCGGAGCGGAAGAGCTCCCGCTGAAAATGATCAGGAAGGATAAGTCCAGACAAATTAGGTATTCAAGATCGCATTAAATGGCTTCTTTTCTCAGGGCTCCTTATATTGAGCCCTAATCTCTCTTGAAGGGGGAAACGAGAAAAATGCCAAATATGAATAAGTTAATCCAGATAGCCCCTGTTTTCTTTGTGTTATTAAGTATCCTTTTCCTAGGATGCCAAAACAAAGAAAACAGGGCTTTTTTATTGGAGGAAGATACGGCCAAACAAGTACCTGGTGATTGGTTCTTTCAGCAACGAGCCTTCCCTCAGGGCAAAATCAATCATGCCGCTTATTATCAAGCCATTGCTGATCAAAAATCCGCCATTCAAACTCGAAATAATGAACCTTGGATTCCTGTAGGGCCCACCAACATCGGTGGTAGGATTACGGATGTAGAAGTTCATCCCGATCAACCCAATGTGGTCTATTTTGGTGCGGCAGCGGGTGGACTCTTCAAATCTAGCGACGATGGCCTTAGCTGGACGCCGGTTTTCGATGAAGCAGAGAATTTAGCCATCGGCGATTTTGCTATTGCTCCCGATGATCCCCAAACCTTGTATGTCGGTACGGGTGAAGCCAATGGCGGCGGGAGTTCCCTCTCCTATGATGGCAATGGTGTGTATCGGACCCAGGACGGAGGACAAAGCTGGACGAATATCGGATTGACTAGCGTCGGTGGGATCGGGAAAGTCGAAGTTGATCCGAAGCGGCCAGAACGGATTTTTGTCGCCGCCATGGGGCGTGTTTTTGAAAACACCCCTCATCGAGGCGTTTATCGTAGTTTGAATAGTGGACAAGACTGGGAAAAAGTACTTTTCGAGACCGACTCTACTGGTGCTATCGATTTGGTCATTAATCCCTTACAACCCGATACTATCTACGCCGCCCTTTGGGAACGCGTACGAACCTTGAAACGCAGGAGTTATGGAGGAGAGACCTCTGGCATTTATAAGTCGGTAGATGGCGGCGATTCCTGGACACCCTTAACGAATGGCCTGCCAAATGTCGGCCCTAGAAAAGGTCGAATTGGCCTCAGTATCTCTGCCTCTAACCCCAATATCTTATATGCAATCTACGCCACACAATCGGGTAGTTTGGAAGGCGTTTATAAAACCAAAAACCATGGCGCAAGCTGGGTTAGAATTAACACCAATGGGGTCCCCTCTGTTTCTTTCATGTGGTGGTTTGGTAAAATCCAAATCGACCCAAAAGATCCTGATAAAGTTTATGTGCCGGGATTCAACATTGTTAAAACAACCAGTGGTGGCGATAATTGGTCCGAGGTATTTATTGGTACGCACGTAGATCAACATGCGATTTGGATTCATCCCGAAAACACGGACTTGGTTTGGCTTGGAAATGATGGGGGGCTATTCAAAAGTGAAGATGGGGGAAGTAACTATGATAAGATAAGCCCTTTGCCTATTACCCAATTTTACGCGGCGACTGCTGATCCTAATTTCCCGAATCGTTTATATGGTGGTACACAAGACAATGGCGTAATAAGAACCGCAGCGGGTCTGTTAGATGATTGGAATATTTTGGTTTTTGCCGATGGTTTTTCTACCCTGCTTGCCCCTGATGACCCCCAATTTATCCTAACCGAGTCTCAGTATGGGGGCCTCAGACGATCTACAGACGGTGGACTTTCTTTTGATTATGTTCGCCCTTTCAGTGAAGCAGGAGATCGAACCAACTGGCACGCTCCGCTGGCCATGAATCCGCAAAATAGTCGTACAATCTATTATGGTCGCCATCGGCTTTATCGGTCAATGGATAGCGCCAAGAACTGGGAAATAGTTAGCCCTGATTTGACTAACGGGCCTCATGGAGGCAATTTGGTTTTCGGCACTTTAAGTACAATCGGCATCTCCCCTTTGGATACCAATCTGATCTACACGGGTTCAGATGATGGCACAGTATATGTCACGCAAGATAATGGCGCAGCATGGACTAATATTTCAGCGGGTTTACCCGAGCGTTGGGTGACCAAGATCCAAGCTTCTCCCTTCGATCTATCAACGGTCTATGTGACCCTTTCAGGCTATAAATACAATGACGATGATGCCCATGTATACGTTTCAAAGGATGCGGGGCAAAGCTGGACGCCCATTGATGGAAATCTACCTAACATTCCCGTCAATGATATCGAAATTGATCCACAATCTGCTGATCTTTATCTGGCTACTGATGTTGGCGTGTACCGTTCAGAAAATGGCGGCCAAAGCTGGGAAGTATTAGGCAGCGAATTACCCAATGTCGTAGTGACTGATTTGGTATATAATCCAGATATTCCAGGGCTCTATGCTGCTACTTATGGGCGTTCTATTTTCAAGTACAAGCTGGCTCCTGCCACGCCTACGACCCATGCCTCTTCCTTCGATTTTAAGGCGAAAGTATTCCCCAATCCAAGTCCTGGACCATTGAAACTAGCTTTTGAATCCCAACAAGAGGCGCTTATTCGTATTACTATCCATAATCTACAAGGACAATTCCTAGCGACGCTAGCGGAAGGTAGATTCGCCGCTGATGCTCATCTGTTGGCTTTTGATCTTTCTGACTTGCCAGCTGGCTTTTATTTTCTTAGGATTAGTTCAAATGGAAAGATGCAGCAGCAAAAGATTATTTTGCAATAAATGCTGGGCTAGACTTCAGAAGTTTCCTAAGGTGTAGCAAGGAAAACTTCTGAAGTCTTACCTAGCACACCGCAACCATTTTTTGAAGTCTTACACTTTATTTTCAAAAAAAAATAGCCCCTTTGTTGTCGAATAGAAACTGATCCGTATATTCAGAACGCAAAATGAAATTTGTTAGTTTAGGGTGATTAGGCAATATTTTTTCGTACACCTTCCCTAATACAACTGCCTATTTCAGTAGTAACTTCTGAAATGAACACGGATTAATGCGTAATTTAAAGACCACTTATTTTGAGGATTTACAACTATTTAAAGATGGTGTGCACCTGTTTTGGAGTGCCGTTTTGATTCTTGCGCTATTTACCTTGCCTTTCTTCGTCAAGACCTATTATCTCACGATTCTGAACCTAATGGCGGTCAACGTTATAGTAGCGCTGGGGCTCAATTTATTAGTGGGAAATACCGGCCAAATTTCATTGGGACATGCAGGATTCGTTGCTATCGGCGCATATACCACTGTTCTACTGCTGAAACTTGGCGTCCCTTTCATTTTTGCCTTTGTGGCAGCGGGGGTAGTTAGTGCCCTATTTGGTATTTTATTGGGTATTCCGTCCTTGAAACTCGAAGGGCCCTATTTGGCGATAGCGACCTTAGCTTTTGGGCTGGCTGTCACGACCCTGATTGGTCGAATGGATTTCCTGGGTGGACGAATGGGGATGAATGTCCCTAAGCTTCAAATTAAATGGATGGGACTAAAGTATGATCACGCCTTGTATTATATCATACTTTCTATTACCATTATTGCCGTTATTGCCATGAGAAATATTCTGCGTAGTCGCATCGGTCGGGCCTTTCAGGCGATCAGAGACAGCGATATTGCGGCGGCAGCAATTGGTATCCATTTGACACGCTATAAGCTATATAGTTTTGGGCTAAGTGCACTGTTTGCGGGAGCAGCCGGTTCCCTTTGGGCCTTATACTTGGGTTTTATCAACCCTACCCTATTCAGTTTTATTCTATCCATCAATTTCTTGGTTATTATCGTGCTAGGTGGCCTAGGCTCTATCACGGGTTCGATTCTGGGTGCAGTGGTATTGACCTATTTGAACCTTCAGCTTGAAAATGTAGTAGATATTCCCCTTTTGGGAGCTGCTTTATATAAGTTTTCTGAAGTCTTTATGACCACGACGGGCATCGCCAATGTCTCTTGGGTGCTTACGGGCTTCATTTTGATATTGGTGGTCTTATATGAACCCCTTGGCCTCTATGGTTTATGGCTCAGAACAAAAATATTTTGGAAACGATGGCCCTTTTAAAAAATAGTGCATGTTAGGTCAATTGATCGTTAGCAGTTTGGTGGTAGGGAGTATATACGCGCTCATGGCCTTAGCTATGAGTATCACCTATAAAGCCTCGGAGGTGCCCAACTTTTCGCAAGGAGAGATGGCGATGATGTCTACCTATGTGACTTTTGTACTCCTGAGTTCTTTTGGCTTGTCTTTTTACCCAGCGATGCTCCTCACCGTCGGCTTTGCTTTTTTATTGGGCTTGATTCTAGAGTTTTTCTTTTTACGGAGGGCCAAAAATCCGACTCCCTTAAACCTGATTGTGATCACGATCGGTTTTCAATTGATGCTTTACGGTTTGGCAGGATGGAAATGGGGAAGCGAACAACGACAAATTAATCTTCCCTTCTCAGAATCTAAAGTGATCGTACAAAATGATGTTTTTGCCTTGACGGAATTAAACCTAGCTACGCTAGTGATCGCTTTTATCGTCCTTTTGGTCATTTACCTTTTGATCCAAAAAACGAAGCTGGGTTTGGCAATGAAAGCTTGCCAGCAAAATGTGAATGCTTCTAAAATGAATGGTATTTCCGCGTATCGAATTATGGCGATCAGTTTTGGTATTAGTTCCATCGTGGGAGCCATTGCGGGGGTACTAGTAGCCCCGCTATTGACACTCGATCCTTCTATGATGTGGGATCCGCTGCTCAAGGGCTTTGCCGCTGCCGTTTTGGGTGGGATGAAAAGCCTGCATGGTGTGGTGATAGGCGGGCTGCTCCTAGGCTTGATCGAAAACCTATTTGGTTTCTATATTTCTATTGAATTCAAGTCTGTTGTCGCTTTTGCCATCATTGTGTTGGTGCTTTACTTTAAGCCTTCTGGACTATTTGATAAACATTACGTGAGAAAAGTATAGATGAATAAGCATACATTCTTTGAGGTTGTACAATTGAATAAATCCTTCGGCGGGCTGAAGGCGGTGAATCAACTCCATTTCGATGTGAAAGAGAAAGAGATCTTTTCTATCATAGGTCCAAACGGAGCGGGTAAGTCTACGGTTTTCAATTGCATCAATGGCTTGTACCAGCCAGAGGAAGGCCAGATTAAATTCAAAGGAGAAGAGCTAATTGGCAAGCGGCCAGATCAAATCGCTCAAGCCGGGATTGCCCGGACCTTCCAAAATTTGGAGCTATTTGCCCATATGACAACGCTAGACAATATTCTCCTCGGGCGACACAAAAGTATGAAAGCTTCGATTCTAGCAACAGTGGGGCTCTCCTTCAAGCGTTCAAAAGCAGCCAAAGAAGAGTTGGAGCACCGACGAAAAGTAGAAGAAATTATTGATTTTCTGGAACTGGAAGCCGCACGTGATCAGTTTGTTTCCAATCTTCCTTATGGCAAGCAGAAGTTAGTAGAATTGGGAAGAGCCTTAGCGCTAGAACCAGATCTGCTCCTTTTGGATGAGCCCGCAGCAGGACTCACCCAAGAGGAACGGGAAGACATGATTTTTTGGATCAAAGATATTCGCGACTTGCTGGGTATTACCGTTATTTTGATAGAACATAATATGCAAATGGTACAAAACATATCCGATCGTATCCTGGCCATCAATTTTGGAACGCAAATAACGATCGGGACACCTGAGGAAGTTTTAAATCACCCTGAAGTCATCAAAGCCTATTTAGGTGAAGATCTTCCTTCAACCCTTTAAGCCATGGCAGAACCCATTTTACAAGTCAAAAATGTAGAAACCTACTACGATAAAGTAAGGGCTTTACACGGTGTTTCACTAGAAATTGCAGCGGGATCGATCACCGCTATACTTGGCAATAATGGAGCCGGAAAAACCACTACCCTCAATACCATCATTGGCCTACTAGATGATCAACCTGACAAAGGGACCATTCATTTTTGTGGAGAAAGGATTGATGGTAAAGAAACCGAACAAATTGTAGCGAGAGGCATGGCCTATGTACCAGAAGGGCGAGAAGTCTTTGATGAACTGACAGTGAAGGAAAACCTGATGGTAGGTGCTTATCTGCGTAAAGACCGACAAGGGATTAAAAGCGATTTAGAGAAAATGTTTCATTTTTTTCCGGTCTTAAAAGATAGAATCAACCAGCATGCAGGAACCCTAAGTGGTGGAGAGCAGCAAATGCTGGCCATCTCTCGCGCCTTAATGAATCGGCCCAAATTATTGCTGATGGATGAGCCATCTTTGGGCCTATCCCCTGCCCTCGTAAAAATGATCTTTAATATCATACCTAGCATACGGGCGGAAGGCATAACGGTCTTGCTCGTAGAGCAAAATGCCAACATGGCACTCAAAATCGCCGACTTTGGCTACGTAATGGAGAATGGTCGGTTTGTCACTTCCGGAACCGCTCAGGATTTGCAAGCGGATGAAGACGTCAAGGAATTTTATCTGGGCATCAAAGCAGAAACGGCTGTTAAAGGAGAACAACGATATAAACGTAAGCGGCGTTGGGCCTAGGGCAACGTAGACTACTGGACAGAGGGAGAGGACAGAAAACAGAAGAGAGAGGACAGAAATGTTAGAGATATTTAGAAGTAGAAATTAAAGCATTGCTATGCAAAAAGAGTACATCGTTCCCAAGCAATTCAAGGCCACAGCTGAGCGAATGGGAAACAAGGTGGCTATGCGACATAAGCAATATGGCTTGTGGCAAGAAATCAGCTGGCAGGAATATTATAACAAAGCCGAGCAATTGGCCTCCGGCTTGTTGAATCTAGGTATCGGAAAGGGAGACTTCGTTGGGGTTATTGGCGAGAACAGCCCAGAGTGGTTATACATAGACATGGCCACCCAAATGCTAGGGGCCACAACTGTAGGGATTTATACCACTAATGCCTGGGAACAAGTGCAGTACGTCGTCAATCACGCGGCTTGTAAGGTATTGTTTGCTGAGAATGAAGAACAGGTAGACAAATGGCTTCGTTTTCAAACGGAGGCGCCACAGCTGGAAAAGGTGATTTATTGGGATAAAAAGGGCCTACAAAACCTGGAATTAGAACAACTATTATATTTTGAAAAAGTACTCGAATCTGGGCGGGAGAGCCTGACCCAAAATCGCCCAACTATAGCGGATATCATTCAATTCATACAAACAGATGATACCGCCATTTTGGTGTACACTTCAGGGACGACAGGCGTCCCTAAAGGTGCCATGCTCAGCCATAAAAACCTACTGTGGGCTGCCCATACCCTGGCTAATGTGGATGATGGAGAGTTGATCGGTGAGGCCGAAGAAATCATGTCATTTCTACCCTTATGTCATATATTCGAACGGACATTCAGTGTTTATGTACACTTGGCCTTAGGTTACAAAATCAACTTCGTTGAGAGCATTGATACACTCCCCCAAAATTTAAGAGAAATACATCCGACGGTTGGGTATGCTGTACCCAGAATATGGGAAAAATATTATTCCAAGATCTATATACAAATGCAAGACGCAGACTGGCTGAATCGCAAGGTTTACAGTCTCGCGCTACGAATCAGTCAACAGTTTTTGGACAAAAAAGAACAAGGACAATCTCCTGGCCTACTGCTAAAACTGGGGCACTTCATGGCGCAAAGAGGCGTTTTCTACTACCTAAAAGAACGCTTGGGCATGGAGAAAATGCGCTATGCTTTTAGCGGTGCCGCTCCCATTTCGCCGGATATCCTTAAGTTCTACCGCACTATTGGTCTTACCCTCGTCGAAGGTTATGGCATGACCGAAACATCCGCACTAATTACCTTCTCTACCATTAATAGTTTTAAACATGGAACGGTAGGTAAAGTGGTTCCAGGTGCCAGCTTAGAATTGGCCGAGGATGGTGAAATTCTGACTAAACATGAGGGCGTTTTCAAAGGCTATTATAAGAATCCTGAAACTACCGCCGCAGCCTTGCAAGATGGATGGATGCACACCGGTGATATTGGCGAAGTAGATGAAGAAGGTTTCGTAAAAATCGTAGATCGGAAAAAAGACTTAATTATTACGGCTGGCGGGAAGAATATTGCCCCTCAACTCTTGGAAAACAAGCTTAAATTTAGCCCTTACATCAATGATGCCATAGTCATTGGTGACAAGCGTAAGTTTATATCGGCCATTATCGTATTGGATGAAGAAAACATCAATAAATACGCACAAGATCATAAAATCCCCTATGCCACCTATGCCGATCTTGCTACCAATGAAGCCATCCAGAAACTAATTGACAAAGAAGTCAATAAAGTCAATAAAACCCTGGCCAAGGTGCAAAATATCAGAAAATATCGGCTACTGAGTAAGCGCCTCTATCAGGAAGATGGAGAAATGACGCCTACCATGAAAGTAAAGCGAAAATTCATCAATGAGGCCTATGAAGATTTGATTGAATCGATGTATTAATTAACTATACCACCAAGCACTTAAATCAACTAATTATGAAACGATATACTGCCACTTTACTCTATCTACTTTCGATTTGTCTACTGTGTTGGACCTGTCTCTTATACACATCTGACGCTGCCGACGAAGAGGATAGTGTAG
>CAJXUM010000010.1 GCA_913060855.1 uncultured Lewinella sp.
TCGCAGCCAAAGACCGCAATACTAGTGAAACTAGTAGCGAACATCCAATATTATATATCCAAAAATGGTGAAGTTAATATGACGTAATCTGCCTAGTATAGACCACCCCACTTCAGAAGTCTTACCTGCTACTTACTACCTCCGAAGCAGCATTTTCAATAATCCATTCCGCTCCAACGCAACTATTAGCCCAGCGTACAACAGCAAAATACCGGTATTGACTACCAAGCGAAGTGGTAAACCTGGAAACATAGGTTTTATCCATTCACTAAGTCCAAAGAGTCCTATTGCTAGCATAAGATAAGTCACCATTCGACCGATCGGATAAGGAATCGGGTAATAACGCCGGCCAATCCAGTAACAAGCCACACACATACAAAGAAAGCAGATTAAGGCAGACCAGGCGGCCCCCATCAAGCCGATGGTAGGAATAAGTAAATAATTCCCCGTAATCGTTATGAGGGCTCCGCCACAAGCGATCCATGCCCCTATATGCGTTTTATCTTTTAGCTTGTACCAGATGGCGAAATTATAGTATAGTCCTAAGAGAAGATAGGCAATTAACAAGACAGGAACTACTGCGAGGCCGCTATGAAAAGAAGAGGCGACAATGTGTTTGGCAATATCTATGTATAGCATCAGCCCGAGAAAGGCCACGCTCCCCACCAGCGTAAAAGCTTGCCCCACATCGGCATAAATTTTAGTTGCATCAGCTCTTGATGAATTCCTGAAAAAGAAAGGTTCTGCCGCAAATTTGAAGCCTTGGGTAAATAGATTCATCAAGACCGCAATCTTTATACAGCCTACATAAATACCCAGTTGTAACTTATTTTCTTCAAACGTCCCCGGCAACCACTCCTTTAGGAAATAGCGATCCGCCAATTGATTGATCATCCCTGCTATTCCGACCACTACCAAGGGCAACGCATAGGTCACCATCTTACGCCAAAGCTGTCGATCAAAGCCACCCTTGAGGCGTGTATAGTAAGGCAAAAACAAGAGGAAAGTTATTAGGCTCGCCACCAAATTGGCAATAAATACATAATGCAGCTTTTTGCCTGGATCATACCATGAGCCCCAAGTCGTATCTGTATTAAACCAACGTGGAACCACTTCCAATAGGAGTAACATAACAATGGCATTGATCAAGACATTGACCATTTTATATATGCCAAATCGAATGGGTCGATTTTCTAATCGCAGAGAAGCAAATGGAATGGCGACCAACGTATCTAGGCCTATGATCAAAGCGAAATAAACCACATAAAGCCAGTCTCCTGGCTCTGTTAGGAAACCAGCTATCGATGGCGAAAAGAAAATAATCAGCGCCACAAAAAACAGGGTACTAACCATCAAAGAAATAGCGGCAGTACTAAAGGCCTTTGCACGTTTCTTTTCTTCATTGCCAAATCGAAAAAAGGCAGTTTCCATACCATAAGTCAGCGTCACCAATAAAAAACCAGCAAACGCATACATGAGACCATGTATCCCATATTCCCCCTGATCATCCTTAAACACCCGCGTCAAATAAGGCGCCACCAAAATAAGGTTGAGTACCTTATTCAGTACAGTGGATCCACCATAGATGACCGTTTCTTTTGCTAATTTTCGGAGTGACATACTATTCTGTTGTATGAGTGCTTATTTGGAGGTAGGCTTTGGAAGCGAGAATATTTAATTATGGGTTCTCATAAAGCTGATTTTTGAGGGCATAGCAGCGCTACGGGCGAAGAAATAGCTGTAGTGAGGTTCCTTAATTATATATTCGCAGTCCGAATCGCTACTTCCAAATAAGCACTAAGCTGCAATGTTAGTAAAAAGCGATGCAGCACCCCACTAAAACGAGCGCTTTTTTTACGTATTACCCATAGAGAAGATAAAAAATTTTATCGCCTCCTAAATTAGTGCTAATTTGGCATACTTTTTTTTCCAACAAATAGCCCGAAACTTATGATAAATGTTGATCTATTGCGCCGGATCTGTGAAACACCGGGAGCACCTGGATACGAACAGCGCATCCGAGAATTTGTTATGGCAGAAGTTAGTCCATTAGTCGATGAACTATCGATAGATAATATGGGCAACGTTATTGCCGTAAAAAAAGGGAAATCGCCTAAGAAGGTGATGATTGCAGCCCATATGGATGAGATAGGTTTCATCGTCAATTACATAGATGATGATGGCTTCCTACGTTTTGTGCCTTTGGGTGGTTTTGACCCTAAAACACTCTCCTCACAGCGAGTACTAGTTCACGGTAAAGAAGATGTAGTTGGCGTCATGGGGTCCAAGCCCATTCATATCATGAGTCCGGAGGAAAGAAGTAAGCAAGTCCCCATCAATGAATACTTCATCGATCTAGGGATGTCCAAGGAGCAGGCGGAAGCGCTTATCCCGATAGGGTCACCGGTTACTCGCCTGGGTGCATTAATTGAGATGGGTGATTGTGTCAACAGTAAATCGCTAGATAATCGAGTATCAGTTTTCATTTTGATTGAAACGCTTAGAGCCTTGAAAGACGTGGAAGTGCCCTTTGACATCTACGGTGTATTCACGGTTCAAGAAGAAGTCGGATTAAGAGGAGCTATTTCTGCCTCGCATTTGATTGATCCTGATTTTGGATTAGGGCTGGATGTGACGATTGCCTTTGACGTGCCAGGTTCTAATGGCCATGATACCGTTACTTGTCTAGGAAAGGGAGCAGCGATCAAGATTCTAGATGGTTCGACGATATGCGATTATCGCATGGTAAATTACCTCAAAAAGGTAGCTGATGATCAAAAGATCAAGTGGCAACCAGAAATTCTACCTAAAGGAGGAACAGATACAGCGGGCGTACAACGCTATGGTAAAAAAGGAGCCATCGCAGGGGCCATTTCCATTCCATTGCGACATATGCATCAAACCATAGAATTAGCGAATAAGGAAGATATCAGGGATTGTATCAGTCTACTCACTGAAAGTCTGAAGGCGCTTGATCAATACGATTGGAGTTTCTCCAACACAGGTCAAAGTAGCCAGAGCAATAGTTTCGAAGGGCTATTCTAAGCGCTTGTTTGGGCAGGCATGCTCTAAAGAGGAAAGGCTATGCATTTGCACAGCCTTCGCCTTAACATATAGGGCTACAGTATAGATCTTTGTCGGTAATAGTCTCTCATTCGTCTGGAAAAGATGAATGACTAGTGATATCCTGGATATCTTTATCCTATCCATCAGCAACAAATAAAGGCTTTTATTGTAAACCTATTATTAAATGGGTATTAAGATTACAGGCTATCTAGGGCTATTATTATTGCTACTGGAGAAACTTCTTATTTAACTAAATCAACAATATGGAAGCGCACGAAATTGACTATCAGATTTATGGAGAAGAAATGCAATTTGTAGAAATAGAACTCGATCCTTATGAAACGGTTATTGCCGAATCGGGTAGTTTTATGATGATGGATGATGAGATAGAATTAGCTACTATTTTTGGTGATGGTAGCCATCAAGAACAAAATAAGGGTCTTTGGGGGAAAGTGCTCTCCGCGGGTAAACGTTTAATCACTGGTGAGAGTCTATTCATGACGGCTTTCACCCATGCCGGAGAAGGGAAAAAACGCGTTTCCTTTGCTGCTCCTTATCCCGGACGAATCATCCCATTAGACCTTACACAATTAGAAGGGAAAATCGTCTGCCAAAAGGATGCTTTTCTTTGTGCCGCCAAGGGCGTTTCTGTAGGTGTTGAATTTAGCAAGAAACTGGGTCGAGGCTTCTTTGGTGGAGAAGGCTTTATCATGCAAAAAATTGAAGGAGATGGCATGGCCTTTCTGCATGCAGGGGGTACGATCGTCAAAAAAGAGCTCCAAATGGGGGAGCGTCTCCGTATAGATACCGGTTGCTTAGTTGGGTTTACTCGCTACGTCAATTATGATATAGAAATGGTCAAAGGGATCAAAAATATGGTATTCGGCGGAGAAGGCTTATTCTATGCACAACTAGAAGGCCCAGGTACCGTTTGGGTACAAAGCTTACCCTTTAGTCGATTGGCTGATCGAATTGTGTCGGCCTCTCGCCATTATGGCGGAAAATCTAAAGGAGAAGGAAGTGTGCTAGGAGGACTGGGTGATTTATTGGATGGAGATGGCTGGTAGCATAAAATATCGTCTTCTCTAATTCCAATTCAGGTTTATGAATTAGAGAAGACGATTCCATTACAGGATAGATTCTTGTATAAAGGAATTCCGGTTGGGATAGTCTGTCGTGTAATGCAAGCCGCGACTTTCTTGGCGCATACTTGCGGCCTTTGTAACCAAGTAACCGATAGTGATTAGACTTCGCAGCTCACACAACTGCGGAGAAAGGGATGATTTATTATAAAGATCTTCCGTTTCTTGATACAATAAAGCCAAACGATCATTGGCTCTCTTTAGCCGAACATTGGAGCGTACAATCCCTACATAGCTCGACATAATTTCTTTCAACTCCTTCCAGCTTTGCGTGATTAGGACCAGCTCTTTGGGCTGCATAGTTCCCCTCGCGTTCCAATCCGGTATCTCTTCTTGAAAAGTGACTCCGTCTATTACGGTCACTAAATCTTTTGCAATTCTATGGCCAAAAACCAGGGCTTCCAGTAGTGAATTGGACGCCAACCGATTAGCACCATGCAGTCCTGTACTCGTACATTCTCCACAAGCATACAAATGCTGAATAGAACTACGCCCCTGGGCATCTGCCATAATCCCCCCACACATATAATGACAAGCCGGCACAACCGGAATCATATCCTTCATAGGATCAATCCCAATACTCACACACTTATCATAGATCGTTGGAAAATGGGCGCGAAAGGCTTCCTTATCTAAATGCCGGCAATCCAAAAACATACATTCTTCCCCATTGATCTTAATCTCGTTATCAATGGCACGCGCTACGATGTCACGCGGAGCTAATGATTCGCGCGCATCGTATTTTTCCATAAAAGTTTGGCCATCTCTTTTTTTCAAGATAGCCCCAAAGCCTCGAACTGCTTCCGACACTAAAAAATCCGGATTTTCTCCCGCTGGATTATATAAAGCGGTAGGATGGAATTGTACAAATTCCATGTTTCCTAGATGGCCCTTCGCTCGGTAAACCATGGCGATGCCATCACCAGAAGCAATAACGGGATTTGTAGTATTGCGATATATTTGCCCTGCCCCGCCCGTCGCTACGACCGTTATTTTAGCCAAAATTGTCTCAATTTCACTTGTAGCTTTATTTAAGACATAGGCACCATAGCATTCAACATTAGGGGTTAGGCGAGTAATAATATGGCCAAGATGATGCTGTGTAATCAAGTCTACAGCAAAGAAATGTTCGTAGATCTTGATGTTAGGATGCTCCTTCGACTTGGCTAATACCGCTCGTTGGATTTCCCAGCCGGTTAGATCCTTATAGTGCAGTATCCTGTTTTCAGAATGCCCTCCTTCTCGGCCCAGGTCGTACTTCTCCGTTTTATCTTTATCAAATCGTGCCCCCCAATCAATCAATTCTCGCACTCGTTCTGGCCCTTCTTGTACCACAATTTCTACAATCTCTTCGTCACACAAACCATCACCTGCATCTAGCGTATCTTCTAGGTGTTTCTCATGCGAATCTACCTTCAAATCCCAAACAGCAGCTACACCACCTTGGGCATATCGCGTATTACTTTCATCATCATTGGTTTTGGTTAGAACCGTAATTTTGAGATCAGGTCTTCTCTCAGCAATTTCTATTGCAGTGGACATGCCACCGACGCCCGATCCAATTATGAGGACATCTGTTTTGATCATGATGTTTTATTGTAGCACTTTGTTTAATGTTAAAACTAAGATAGCAAAATTTAGTTTTCTCAGCAGTGTAATATTTCCCTATGCTAGCTTCTATTGTGACGCTTATTTTAGCTAAAAGTATCGTGCTCAAAGAAGGCAGCGGCTTTATTTAAAACACAAAAATGATCAAGTAGCAATATTTCTTGGCTGACCCTAGGAATGAAGGATAAATAAGCTGGTCCAAGTACCTAAATATTTTTTCACCAGACTAGGCGTGAGGAATGAGCTTAGCCTATGCTAAGTGAATGATGAACAACGACGGCTGGTGGAAAAAGATAACGGAATTTGGGTTTGGTTATTTATTTTTCATTCCTTAGCTAACTTTCTACCTTTGGGCCCAATGAGAATCGCTATTAATACTCGTTTCTTGATTAAAGGCCGGTTGGAGGGAATAGGATGGTTTACGTGGGAAGTAGCCCGTAGGTTGGCTTTACAGCATCCTGAGCATACCTTCGTATTCTTATTCGACAGACCATTTGATCCTTCTTTTATCCCAGCCGATAATGTAGAAACGGTAGTCATTTTTCCACCTGCTAGGCATGCCTTGTTATGGTGGTGGTGGTTTGAAATAGCGATCCCCCGTGCATTAAAAAAGCATAAAATTGATCTATTGCTATCTCCTGATGGCTATTGTTCACTCCGGGCTCCGACTCCGACAGTAATGGTCTGTCACGATATTGCACACCATCATTATCCCGCGCAGGTACCCTTCCATGGTCGTGTATTTTATCATTATTTTGTACCCAAATACCTGAAACGAGCGGAGCGAATTATTAGTGTTTCTACATTTACTAAACTGGATATTGTTGAGCATTACGATATTTCGGCTGCTAAAATCAAAGTGGCCTGCAATGGTGTAAGGAAAGAATTCCAGGTATTAAGCGATGCGCAAAAAAAAGCCATAAAAGCGGAATACAGTGAGGGTCAAGATTATTATTTTTACCTCGGTTCCCTCCATCCCAGAAAAAATGTAGCTAGACTAATAGAAGCTTTTGGCTTGTTTAAGCAGCAAACCAATGCTCCGATCAAACTGTTAATTGGAGGACGGCTAGCCTGGCAAACGGGCGAAATTAAAACCGCACTCGAACAATCGGCTGTTGATAAAGATATTAAGCTGTTGGGGTATGTCGATGATAGCAGCTTACCGGATTTACTAGGGGCAGCGCTCGCACTTACTTACCCTTCTCTATTTGAAGGTTTTGGCGTCCCGCTATTGGAAGCGATGCATGTGGAGGTCCCAATTTTAACATCGAATTTATCTTCATTGCCAGAAGTAGCTGGGAAAGCCGCTGTTTTAGTTGACCCAACAGACACGCAAGCTATGGCTACTGCCTTAAAACGTATATATGAATCGCCCTCCTTGAGAGAAGACTTAATTGCTGCCGGAAGGATTCAGCGGCAAAAATTTAGCTGGGATAGAGCCACTGAGGTAGTTTGGAAAAGTTTAGTCGACCTATCTGCCTTACAAAACGGGTAAGCGACTGTGTTTTTGCCTTAAAAGCCGGAAATGTGGGGAGACTTCTAGATTTCAGGGAATAAAACCGAGCTTGGAATAGGCTTTATTTTTCACTTCGTGCTAAATTAGCAGTTGAAGATAAATAGGTGTTATACAAGAAGAATACACCAAAAAGACAGCAAAAATCATCATCTAATTGTGTACGTTACTCTTATTCTCCTTTTTGAACTAAAAGGGAGCAACATCAATAAAAATTTAGTCAATGAGTTCTTATAAAATAGTTAGCTTTTTGTGTTTCTGCTTGCTTTTCAGTGCATGTAGTGAAGATATGCAACGTAGTATGTCTCCCGTTCCTAATGCGTTTGGCAAGCTAAATGAAATTGTCGTAATCGCAGATGAGCGGATATGGGAAGGGCCAATTGGTGATACGCTTCGCTATTATTATGGCGCATCCTATCCCATTTTACCACAGCCAGAGCCTATTTTTGACCTAAGGCATTTTACACCAGAAGAGTTGGATAAAGATCCTATTCGTAAAGAGTTTAGAAATTACCTTTTCATCAGTAATCTCAACGAAGAGGATTCACCGACTACCCAATTAGTAAGTGGTGATTTGAAAGAAGAGCGGCTACAAAAGGCCAAGAGTGACCCCAATTACAGCTCTACCGTGGCGCGAAATAAATGGGCAAAAAATCAATTATTGATTTACCAGTTTAGTTTCACAGATGATGAACTGGTACAAAATGTCAAGAAAAATTTCCCGGCAGTAGCCAAGCGGATACAGGACGCAGATCGAGAAAAAATAGAAGCGACCATCTATTTTGGCGGAGAAAACCCAGCCATTCAAGCCGAAGTGGCTGATAAAATGGATGCCAAAATGCGAATCCCTAGTGATTATAGCTTAGCGATTAGCAATGAGGATCTGATCTGGATGCGGAGAGAGCTAGATGATATCAATAGCAACCTTCTGATTCGAAAAATCAATTATGTTGATCAATCTCAATTGTCTAAAAAAGGAATCAAAGCGATTAGAGATTCTCTCGGTAGACAGTATGTTTCTTCTACTATTCCTGGCACTTATATGCGGATTAATGACATTGACCTGCCGATGTTTACTAGCGTAAAAACCCTGAACAATAAATACGCACTAGAAGCTAGAGGGATTTGGGAAATGGTGAATGATTTTATGGGTGGTGCTTTTGTAAGTTATCTCATTCATAATCCAGAGAAAGAAGAACTGTTATTCATCGATGGTTTCGTATATGCGCCGGGTAAAGAAAAGCGCAATTTTATGCAGCAGCTCGAATTCATTATTTCCACCGTCGAGTTTTAGGTGCTTTTGATAAAGATACCTAGCTAGACTTCAGAAGTTTCCTTGGGTGTGACTCGGAAAACTTCTGAAGTCTTACTCTCCTCTTTTAATACTTGATATTATTTATTAATATTGAGTATGTCTTTGCGATGGCTCAAACCAAAAAAGGGATTTGCAAACCTGTCAGATGAACAGCTACTAACAGCCTTCCAAGAAACCGGAGAAGAGCAATATTTCTTTGCGCTATTTGGACGGTATACACATCTACTCTACTACAATTGCAAACAATACCTATCTGATGAGGAAGACTGTAAGGATATGGTCATGACCATCATTGAAAAAGCCTATGAGCAGCTTCCCAATATAAAGATTGAATACTTCAAAAGCTGGTTATTTTCAGTGATTCGCAACCAATGTATTAGCCATATTCGAAGCTATAGCAGGACAGCTAACCAGACCGCAGCATGGAAAAAGCACCAGGAAGTACAAGAAGCCGTTTTTCCGCTGTATGAAGGAATGGAAAAGGAATCCCAACTATCTTCAGAGCAAATACAAGCCGCATTACAAGCTCTAGAGGAAAATCAACGCCGATGTATCCATCTATTTTATTTTGAAAACAAGAGCTACCGGGAAATAATGACCCTCACTGGTTTTAGTGCAAAGGAAGTCAAGAGTTATTTACAAAATGGGAAGCGTCGTTTAAAGGGCAGCCTTTTGGCCTTTCAACAAAACAAACCTTAAGCCGATGGAAGCTATGTTTAAAGAAACAGCCTGTCTAAGCTTAGGCGAGATAGAAGCTTATCACAAGGGAGATTTGAGTGGCGCGCAACTACGGCGAGTAGAACACCATTTAATTGATTGTGCCTTATGTGATGGCGCATTAGAAGGCTTTAATAAGCGTTCTGATAGAGTACAAGACCAGATTCAGCTCAGAAAGCTCAATAAAGCCGTCCGTTCCTCAAGCCGCAGCCGCCCCTTTTTCTTCAATAAAGCAGTAGCCGCCATACTTATTCTGATTGTTGCCACCTCTTTGTTGATCTATTGGCAACACAATAAAGGAGAACGTCTATTTGCTCAGCTTTATGAAACGCCTGTCTACGAAGGATCGCAACAAAGGGGTAATAGTGAAGGAATGCGCCATAACGCCATACGGCAAAAAGCCTTCGTTTCTTTTGGACAAAAAGACTATGCACAAGCTGCCGATCTATTTGAAACTTACCTCCCTGAAGAGGCCAATGATTTTGAAGCTATTTTCTATGCCGGTATTGCCCAAATGGAAGGCCGAAATTTAGAAAAAGCAATTCAATATTTCCAAAGTACAAGATTGAATGATGAGGAGCAATATGAAGGAGCTACTTGGTACTTGGCCTTGGCTTATGTGCGTCAAAAAGAATACGAACAAGCGGGTCTGCTTGCACAGGAAATAGAAATGACTTCCCATCCCATTTATAGAGCTAAGGCGGTCGCTCTTTTGGAAAAGTTGGGTATTAAAAATTAAACCGAAGGACGTAAGAGTCGTCTGTGGCGAGTTGAGCGGTTGCGGGTTCGATCAATCGTAACCCGCAACCGTTTGACAACACACTAAACAATAATCAATACCCAAACAATGGCTTAAGTATTTATAAAGTCTAGTATGGCTAGTATTTAGCCTATCGATTTATTTCAAGAAATCTAAGCTTCTTCCTACGAAAGCAGTCAAATCTGCTCCCTTAAGCATATTGTGATTCAAGCGAGCCAAGTCGTACAAGTAGCCTACCAAATGCTCTTTCTTCTCCTCACTTCGCATTTTCATCAGCTTACTGGCAATCAATGGGTGATTGGTATTAATCACTACATTATACATTTCAGGCATTCCTTGTGCCATTCCTTGCATCGCTTGCATCTCCATCATACGACGCATAAACTCGGGCTTAGTAATCATCACAGGCTGGTCTTCTGGAGACATAGCCTTCATGACAATTGTTCCACCACCACCAGCAACAACTTTCTCAAAGCGTTCTTTAACCTTGTTTTGCTCTTCTTCATTCAATACAGATTCGGTCTCGATATCTTTTTGTACTAGATTATCAACCGTTTCTGAATCAACGCGCACGAATGTCAAATCGCCCTGTTTTTGCTCTACATGCTGCAGAAAATGGTTATCGATGACATGATCAAATACCAATACATCATAAGAGTGGTTCTTACAAGCTCGTATGGCACTATCGTGGTCTACTGGATTATTGGTATAGATTAAGACCTGCTTATCGTATTTATCCGTCTGAGTTTCCTTAATCTTCTCTTTGTATTCTTCGATGGTAAAGTGCTCACCATCTACATTCTGCAACAAGGCAAACTTTTCAGCTTTATCGTTGAATTTCTCCTCAGAAATCATTCCGTATTTCACGAATACTCCTAGGTCGGCCCACTTAGAATTGTAATCTTCGCGATCCTTCTTGAATAACTCTGATAACTTATCCGCTACTTTCTTGGTAATATACCCAGTAATCTTCTTTACATTCTGATCGGATTGTAAATAACTACGAGATACATTCAAAGGAATATCTGGCGAATCAATCACACCGTGTAGCAAAGTCAAGAACTCAGGTACAATCTCTTTTACATCATCTGTGACATACACCTGATTGGAGTAGAGTTGAATTTTATTTTTCTGTACCTCAAAAGAGTTACCCAATTTAGGAAAATACAATACCCCGGTAAGATTGAAAGGAAAATCAATGTTCAAGTGAATCCAGAACATTGGTGCTGGACTGAAAGGGTACAATTCGTTATAAAAAGAACGATAGTCATCGTCTTTTAATTCAGCAGGCAGCTTTTTCCAAAGAGGAGCAATATTGTTGATAATATTATCAACTTCGATTTCTTTGGTTTCTGCTTCTTCGCCATCTCCTTCTGTAACCGATTCAGTCTTGGTACCAAATTGGATAGATACAGGTAGGAAGCGGCAATATTTTTTCAATAACTCCTCGATTCGGCTCTCCTCTAGGTATTCTTCGCTATCGGGGCTAATGTGCAAGACGATATCGGTACCACGCGTTGCTTTATCATTTCCATCGATAGTGTAAGATGGATCTCCTTCACATTCCCAGGTTACACCTGTTGATCCCTCTTTATACGATTTGGTAATGGCCTCTACTCGGCTAGCCACCATAAAGGCTGAGTAAAACCCTAAACCAAAGTGCCCGATGATATTGGCATCATCTTTATATTTTTCAAGAAACTCTGCTGCACTAGAGAATGCCACCTGATTCAAGTACTTCTGTACTTCTTCCTCCGTCATTCCAATCCCTTTATCACGGATCGTCAATGTCTTATTCTCCTTATCCAATAATATTTCAATGGTAGTGTCACCAATATCTCCTTTGAATTCTCCTTTAGAACTCAGGGTTTTTAGTTTATTGGTAGCATCTACGGCGTTTGAAATAAGTTCTCGCAAGAAAATTTCCTGATCAGAGTATAAAAACTGCTTGATAATGGGGAAAATATTCTCGGTTTGTACAGATATATTTCCTTTTTGCATAGAATTTGGTTTTTGATTTTAGTATTTTATCGATGATTCTCTAAGTCTATTTCTTTATTTATTTCAACCTATAAAAAAATAGTGAGAAGAATTTTCTGTGCTATAAAATGACCCTACTACCGCCATACCGACAGCCCTTATTGAGCATTTATACTGCTTGGCAGGTATAAAACCACTAGCAAAGATGTATTACACCGCCTTCAAAGGACATGCCAGTGAAAATATTTCTGCCAAATTGGCAACCTTTCTGAACAATTAGCGTAATATTTATCAGGTGTGACTGATTTACGAAGCTGCTAGAAAAAATTACAGAAGCGAAGTTGAATATATCTGAAGAAATATTTACTTTCGCACTAGCGGCAAAGGAAGAAGGGAATTCCATTCTAACTGACGCCACACTTCTTAGAGAGCTTGAGAAAATTTCTGAATTGGAGTTTAAAAAACCTCCAATCTTCTCAATAACATTTCATACCAAATCAAAAAAAGACGGCCGATTTTAGCATGCTAAAATCAAAAATGTGCTACGCGCATTTTCCTTTTATACATATTGAATGTATAGATTGAAAGTTATGTAGTACTCCGAAGAGAAATCAATCGGGCAACTAGCATGAACTAACTGGGGGGATAGTTTGGCTTGTTGCCCGTAAGATATACCGGTCCGAATGGACCAAAAGAAAAAGCGGGACGTGCTGATTCAACAGGGGGGTAGAATCAAGCATCGACTCGCTTTGTAGAGCAGGCTGGCGAACTATGTTCGTTGGCCTTTTTTTATTGTCTTATCCGAACAATTCAATATATAGATATTTTCCCTGACCACTTCGTTGGTTAAAGTGGCCAGAGAAAGATCACCTCTTACTTTTTAGGCAATACATCCACTTTTATTCGATCAGCTCGGTTAGCTAGTTCCCAAGAGGTGTGGAATACTAACTTGGCAATATTTGCCATCTTTTCAAAATTGATCTTATCTACCGTATCACTAGTCCGGTGGTAATCATCGTGAGTTCCATTAAAATAGAAAATCGCAGGAACACCCTTTTCTGCAAAATTGTAATGATCTGAACGATAGTAATAACGATTTGGATCACTCTCTGCATTATACGTATAGTCCAACTCCAGTTGTGTATATTTAGTATTGGCGGCTTCATTAATTTCATGCAGCTCCGTACTCAACCTATTCGAACCAATCACATAAATATAATTGGGATTTTCGGCATGCTTTTCATCCACTCGGCCTACCATATCCACATTTACGTTAGCTACCGTTTGTGCCAAGGGAAATATAGGATGCTGTGCATAGTACTCTGAACCTAATAAACCTTTTTCCTCACCAGATACCAACATAAATAAAACACTGCGCTTTGGTCCATTTCCCGCTTTCTTGGCTTCGACAAATGCTTGACAAACCTCCAAGACAGATGAAGTACCAGAGCCATTATCGTCAGCACCATAATAAATATCATCTCCTCGCTTTCCAAGGTGATCGTAGTGAGCGGTAACAACAACTACCTCTTCCTTTTTATCGGGATCAGATCCTTCCACAAAGCCTAATACGTTTTCACCTAATAGCTCTCGTACATTTTTCTCCATCGTAAGAGCTAGATCAGTAGGTAGTTTGACACTACGCGCTTTCTTTTTCTTATTAATCTTCTTCCGGGCCTTCACTACCTTTTTGAACTGGCCTCCAATAATATCCTTAGCCACCTTCGTAGAGATAAAGCAATTGTTGGCAAAATTATCCGCTGGATTTTTACTCCATCCCATTTTTAGGCGACGGTTGAGAATCGTACGGCGAGCGATGCCTACATTATTTTTGAACTCCGGATCGATGATAAAAACCATCGCGACTCCTTTTTCCTTGGCCACGCTTAGTTTTTTGGATACATCTTTTGACCATTCTGTTTCCCCTCTTTGGCCTGATACATGTGACAGGCTATCTTTCCCCATCGGTTCTCCAGCATAAATCAAGATAGCTTTCCCAGCCACATCTACATTTTTATAATCACTGTATTTATCCGCATCGATACCATAGCCGAGGAAAAGTACTTCATCAAATTTAGTGGCGGCTTTGTCACCATTGTCAGTAGGATAAGCGTAATAGTCCCATAAATGGCGAAGTGTATTACCATTAACGTTTAACTCAATATTGCTCCAGTTTTCAGAGATGAATGATATCTTTTGAAAATAAGACCCATCGTCTCCTACTGCTGGCAAGCCTAAATCTGCAAACTGCTTTGCAATATAATTGGCGGCTTTTCTTTGCCCTTCAGTGCCCGTCTCTCTTCCTTCAAATTCATCACTAGCGATAGTCGTCAAATGATTTCTTAAATCACTCACGGTAATAGTGGCGGCTGAAGCTCGTACAATTTCTTCCACTTCGGCTGAGGTACTCCCTGCATATTGCCCATATCCTACCACAGAGGTGCAGCACAAGAGCAAGCCCAATAATTTTTTCATATTACTCATTGATTTATAGTTCTCTGATCATTTTTGTGCTTATGTTAGCCGAGGACGATGATCTTCCGACAATGCTACCTAAGGGCTTAGATCCTGCAAACAGCCAGAGAAATTGGTTTATTTATAAGAACTGATCGTGTAGTTCGATCATACTGAAATAACTACACTAAAATATTTTACAAGTTTCAGGCGTAGTTGGTATGCCTTCAATAAAACGAATATCTAAACGAATTATTGGTAAAAGGTAAGTAAGTAGAGACTTCGTTGTCGCTGTATCTAAGACGAAAGTAAGCATCTACTCCTCCCAATAACAGGTAAAAAACTGCTTTTTATACCCAGCTATAGGCTCACTAGCCCTAAGGCATTTATTACAATCTAAGTTCTTAGTGTTTTGGGTGGGGAGTTTTTTTCGCTGGGAGAGCCCGAATAGAAAACAGTTAATACAGTGGAGAAGTTGAGCAAAATGAACGGCTTCTCTCCTCTTCACTTCTTCATCTTTTCACCTCTTCACGCCTTCGCCCCTTGGCTAAGCACAAGCAATTTTTCCTACTCTTCTAGCATGTCGTCCCCCTTCAAACTCAGTACTAAGAAACGTCATTACCATTTCATGTGCTTCGGCTTCGCTTACAAAACGAACAGGCAGTGACAAGATATTCGCATCATTGTGCTGGCGTGCCAAAGCTGCAATTTCATTGGTCCAACATAAAGCAGCGCGTATCCCTTGGTGTTTATTGGCAGTCATAGAGGCGCCATTACCACTACCACACAAGATTATACCTAGTTCTACTTTCTCCTGCTCCACATCGCTAGCTACCGGATGAATAAAGTCGGGATAATCTACTGAGTCCAAAGAATTGGTTCCGTAATCAGTTACTTCAACCCCTTTTCCCGCCAGAAGTGCCTTAATACTGTCCTTATAAGGAAAGCCGGCATGATCACAACCAATAGCTACTTTTGTAATATTCATATGATATATGTTTGACTCAATAGAAAGAAGTTCTCTGGCAGTTTTGTGGTCAGAGAAAGTACAAAGAAACGGAATCCTCTAAAAATTAAAAAGTTTAGTTCAAGCGGTCTTGAACTAAACTTTTTAAAAGACATTAGTGGCGAGTATAAAACTCGCAGCAAACAACTCTATTATTGATTAATTTGCTGTAAGCCATCCAAGCCCTGATTTGGGGTTGTACTCGCACGATAAGGCGCAAATAAAGGGCCCCATTTCTCCATGAACTCAGTATCATTTTGGCGCTGTGCTTCTTCCAATAATCGTTCCATGTCTCTATTTCGAAGACTATATTGATCTCCAAAACTAGCCTGGAAGTTTTTATTATCAATAATGGAAGAGTAGTACTCCAAATAATCCAATGTCTCAGAAGCTAAAATCTCCATATGAGGCTTAGCTTTTTGGTATTCATTGGCTTGGTATAGGACATCCAGCATCATCATCGTTCGGTAATCATAAGGGAAGTTCTTATGAGGGAAAGACTCAAAATAGCGATCTACCAAGGCCATGGCCTTGTCCTTGTCTCCATCTCGCAAAAGCTCAAAGCTCACTCTTCTCATCCCCAATTGCAGACTCTGGATACTAGGCATATAGCTATTGTCGACAAATAGATCTTCCTTATCAAAGTTACCCCAGCGGAATTTCTCCATTACATTCTCGTAGTAGGCATCTTTATTTACTCGACCGAGACCGATCATCCCGTAAATATTTTCCCCTTCAGAACGTACAGGTACAATTCGCAAACCTAGGCCTTCTAATTGCATGTAATTATCGAGTCCCATCAATTTTTCTCTTCTACAAGTTACAGAGAAGTAAATGGGGCGTTCCCACAAATTAGAACCAATCACATCCAAAATAGCTATTTCATCCTTAAGCATTTGGTCCTTATTGGTCAAATTGAGAGGAATACGGGAAACGATTTTATTGGAATCCGCAAGCGTCACTGCACCACTCGCTAAAGCAGCCTGGCGATCTACTGGAATAAATACATTCTTGGTTTCATAAAAGCCCTCTAATTTTCTTCCTCCTTGCAAAGGAACCTCCCGGGGCTGGGCAATCATCCGTAAAAACTGATCTAAGCTGGCTGCTTTATTGGCATTCGAGGATTGAGCGTAGGGGTTGTATAAAACTTGGTTTCGCTTATTCCCCCGATAGGCTTCACTAGGAATGGTCAATTTCAGGGCAGGCGATTCATTTTGCTTGCGGCGCAGCAAATCAATATACCAATCTACTGCAATCAAACTCAGATTGACTACCCGCACATCACGCCTTATATTCTCCACCTCCTGTGCGTACCACAAGGGATACGTATCATTATCACCATAGGTGAAGATAATAGCATTGGGGGCACAAGAATTCAAGAAATTACTCGCATAATCACGTGAACCAGTATGATGCATTCTGCTTTGATCATCATAATTCTGGAAGCCCATCAGCAAGGGTGCGCTAAGCACCGCCAGCGATGCAACGATAGCTGCTACAGGCCCACTCTGTTTCGCTCGCTCTCGCAATAGATTGAAGAGCGAAGCGACAGCCATCCCTACCCAAATTGCATAGGTAAAGAAGGAGCCTACCAACACGTAGTCTCGTTCTCGCGGTTCTCGCGGCGGCTGATTGGAATAGACTATAATGCCTATCCCCGTTATTATAAAAAGCGCCATTAAAGCTAGCGCCTCATTATTCCGTTTTTTGAAATGGAAAAACATGCCAATCAGACCAAATAAGAAGGGAATCATGAAATAAGTATTCCGCGCCTTATTATCTCTTTCCGTGGCCGGTAGTTCACTCTGATCTCCTAGTCGCATGCTGTCCAAGAAGCCGATGCCGCTAATCCAATGTCCACTAGATTTATCCCAAGGCTCATAGCCCTGATCACCATTCTGTCGACCAGAGAAATTCCACATAAAATAGCGCCAATACATCCATCCCAATTGGTAACGGACGAAAAAGCCAATATTATCAGCAAAATTAGGCCTATTCGCGGGTAGCGGACCATCTGGGTTGAGTCCCATCCATCGCTTATATAGGCGAGGGCGGCCCTGCGATCCATCTCCCATACGAGGAAATAGTTTCTTATCCTTGCTACTATATTCTAATGATATTTTTTGATCCACTATTTCGTAGCGATTTCCTACTCTTCCATAGCGATCTTCAGAATCGTCCAAGTCTGTATATCTGGCTGAGAAGTTTGGCCCATATAATAATGCTCTTTCCCCGTACTGCTCCCTGTTTAAATAAGGGATTAAACGCATAGCATCGCTAGGCGCATTCATGTTTACAGGCGTAGAAGCATTAGCTCGAACCACTACCACTCCTAGCGTAGAAAATGAAATCACCACTAGTGCAGCAGCCATTACGATCAACTGTAGTAACTGGTTTCCTTTCTTATGTGCATAGTTTAAGCCGAAGACAATTGCCCCACTAACGATCAGAATAGTCGGTACTAGTCCTGAATGGAAGGGCAAGCCCATCCCATTAACCATCAATAGCTCGAACTTAGACCACATGACTGGGATACCAACAATAATCAGTTTTTGTATAACACCTAAAACGACAACACCTCCACCTGCCGCGAGGGCCATTCCCAAGAAGTTATGTTGTTTGTATTTCTTGAAATAGTAAAATAAACCCAAAGCTGGAAAGGTCAATAAACTCAGTAAATGCACGCCGATAGACAAACCACCTGCATATACTGTGAACCTGTCTCTTATACACATCTCCGAGCCCACGAGACC
>CAJXUM010000011.1 GCA_913060855.1 uncultured Lewinella sp.
GAGATCAGCCTCGGTCTCGTGGGCTCGGAGATGTGTATAAGAGACAGGTGCGATACTTTCGAATACATATTTGGCGACAGCTTGAAGCAGCACCTCCTATCTATTTTTTCAAACAATAAATGAAACTAACGGGAAATTTTAAATCGATCAATGCTAATCAAGTAAGAAAAGATGAGATAAAATCAACGGGTCAATTAAAAATATTGTCAACTAAAGTTTCGTGAACTTACATACACTTACTACTATTCAACGACAAATGTATGCTAATTGTTGTATTCTTGCTACTTTTTTCCCTAAAAATATCTGTAATTGAAATAATTATTCATCATTGACCTCCCAAATTCGCTGGTCAAAGTGATATAGTACTGGTTTACAGGTCGGGATTTGAATTGCCGTTATTTACTTACTGAGAGACCAAATAAGCTCGTAGCTAATGGCCAACCAAGAATAATGCATTACTAAACAAGAACATGCCATTGTCCCAAAAGCCGCGAAATAAAGGGTTGTCAATCATGTAAGTGACACTTCCTTGTCCCTTTCGTTCTACTGCAAAACTGGTACTTTCTTCCAGTTTAAGCCTCGCCTTGGCTCCTACAAAGCCTATAGTGTGGGCTTGATCTTTCACAATACCAACATTGCTGAGGTCTTTTTGAAACGGATAGGATTGCGTCCCTGTTTTTAGGCTGAAATAATACCGGCCCAAACCAAATCCTAAAGGATGTGTGTTATCCAATTGCGTTTGGAAGATGGCGCCAGGCAAAGAAGCACTGATATTTCTTCTTCCAGCCCCTCTATAGGGTAGCAAACGCTCATCTAAGCTAGCTTGTTCTTCAGCTTCTTCGGCCATTTCTTCTTCTTCCTCCGTAGCAAATTGCTGAAGGCCAAATCCTTCCTGATCCGCAAAGCTCCTAACGGCACTACCGATGGCAATCAGATGACCACCCTCATCGACCCAGCTATTTAGCTTTTCCATTTCTTCTTCGTTAAAACGATAATTTCCACTAGGGAGAATGAGTACATCATAATCAGATAAGGGAACTCCCATGAACTTGTTTCGATAAAAAACATGAGAAGGGTACTGAATTACTTTTTCAAAATAATACCAGGTTTGACCAAAGGAATAGGGCGATACTCCTTCGTCAGAAAGTATGGCTACTTTGTTGAAGGGAATAAAATGCATAGCATCAGAACCCAAGTCTGGACCTTGATCGGAAAAGCCTGTACCAATGGCCTGAATAGATTGCCCCAATTCACTAGCTAAAGATTTAATGGTCTCTTCAAAGGCTTTATTTTTTCGGTTGTCTGCACGACTCATTATTAGCGTCCCTGCTTCATAGCGCTCTCCTTCGACGGTAAAGGGAGTGGTAGCATAACGTACCTTTATCCCTTTGCGAAGTAATTGAGCTAAAAAGTGGGCATGATCAACCGACTCCCATCTACTTAAATAAGCATAGGTGGGTTGGGTACTATTTGAAACCTGACTGGCAGTAGAAAAAGCGTAACCTAGTGTGATGTCAAGGTTTTGAACACTCGCATAACTCTCCACTCCAAAAGCGTAAGGGAGTGCCCAAGCTGTAATATCATAAGTCAAGGAATCCTCCACTTTCGCATTCGGGTCGAACAGCGTTTGGGTCAGGACGGAGAGTGGTTGATAAGCACTAATGAGCAAATCATTCGTGCCGACATTCACCATCGTATTCTTCCCCGTTTGATAATCATAGGCTTTGATATTACTACCCGACACGGCCTTCCCGTATTCAATTCCATTCTTATCCAGTAGGGTTGTCAATCGTTTTAGCTTTCCTTGCGGATTCGTTCCTTTAATAATGTAGGTTCGATATTTTCCTTTCGGACTTTTCTTCGTCTCTGTGAAAAATTGTTGGAATTGTTCTAGTAGTTCAGCCGTATTCTCTGATGCTACTTCAACGGTAGACAAAGAGGTTGTAAGGTGATGACTAATCCGATCCTTCAAGGTCAGTGTATCGCCACTATTGCGAACGACTACTTTTCCTGCACGACCGCTTCCACCTTGTTCGTAGGTCATACCGATAGCACCACTAAAGATCGGATAGGTATCACCGTAACTGGGATATAATAGATCAAAAACTTCCTTGGTAAAATATAGCCAACCTTCTTTGTCAAAATATTTGGCGTGATTCTTCCCCGTCATTACCTGAAACTTAACCTGCCAATCACTAATGTATTCATGGTAAGGGCGAGCTGCTGGCGCAAAATAATAAGGATCGTTGTAAGATTGCTCGTGTAAGTCAGCGTGGATTTGCGGATACCATTGCCGATAAACTTTCATCCTTTGTTGAGATTCTACCTGCGTTTGCCACGCCCAATCTCGATTGAGGTCAAAGAGGTAGTGGTTGACGCGGCCGCCGGGCCAAGGCTCATCATGTTCACGAACGGCGACCTGCGGATTGGTAATGAGGTTGGTATTTCTTCGATACCAATGGGTATATCGAGAATAGCCATCGGGATTAATAGCAGGATCCATGATGACCAATGTATTTTTTAACCAGGTGCTGGTATTGCTGTTATCGGCGCGAGCCAACTCATAAATCACACCCATCGAACTTTCACTCCCCGCAGCCTCATTGCCGTGTACACTGTAACTTAGCCAAACGATGGAGATATTCAAATCGGGATCAACGTCTCCTTCCATTAAGCCAGCCCGGCGAAGATTATTGATCCTAATATCCTCAAGGCGAGCCAGGTTTTCCGGTGTGGAGACAAAAGCGAGTAGTAAGGGGCGATCTTCGTTGGTATAGCCATATCGCGTAAGTTGTACGCGATCACTATTATCAGCTACTTGTTCGAAATAGTCTACCAAGAGGTGATGAGGCGTGAAGTTTTCTCCTAGGCGATGGGGTAAGAATTGATCGGGTGATTGGAGTTGCGCAGTCAATTGTAAGCCACTTGCCAAGAGGCAAAGGGCCATTGTGAGTTTTTTCAACATTCTTTTCGACTTTTTTCGATACCAGTTCTAAGAGCTTATTCAATACTCAGAGCATGTTTGGGCAGGCATGATTAGCCGAAAGTGAGCAAATTTTATTTTAGACAAGGCAGATTTTTGCTGCCGATAGCTATCGGCAAATGCGGGCAATTGGGCGAAAAATCTAACGCAGCATAAAATAAAATTGGCCGCTTGGAGGCAATAGAGGTCTGTCCAAACATGCTCTCACAATAATAGTGACTTATTCTCTCTTTTATGACAATAAGCCCTGCAAATTACTTAACCAACTGTCCATTTTTCCAGACCTTCTCGATATTTCTAATAGCCTTTATATCCTCCAAGGGATTTCCTTGGATTAGTACAGCATTGGCCGGGCCTTTTTCTTTGAGCCGCCCCGCTTCTTTTAAGCGGAAGGATTTTGCTGCATTACCGGTTGCTGTTCGGAGTGCTTCTAAAGGACTAAGTCCACACTCCACAAAGAGTTCGATTTCAGTTAGTAAATCAGTACCGTAATTGATATTAAAATTTGGAGGATCTGTTCCTGCTACCAACGTGATACCAGCTTCATGTAGTTTTTGGACCTCAGCTTTCAGTTCCTCAAAATTAAGGGAACTAGCAGTTCTTCCTTGGGTTTTGAAGTAGTCTAGCACTCGTTTGTTGGTGATAATAGTGGGCACCATAAATTGTTCGCCCTTGGCAATCGTATCTATCTCTTCAGCGGTGCTGACTTGATCAAACCAAATATGCACAAACCCATCTAAGTCGGAGGAGGCCAACTGAATAGCATCCTTCTTTCTGCTAATATGAGCAACGGCTAGCTTATCATTTTCATGTGCGGTAGCAATTACGGTATCGATTTGTGAGAAGTTGATGGTAGGTCGACTGGGTTCTCTTAAGATCTTGATGTAGTCCGATCCGCCTTCAACACGGTCGAGCGTGAAAGATTTGGCGCTTTTGGTGGAATCGATGGTAGGAGTAGGCATACCAAATTGTGTACCATGGCCGCCTGGGACCGTGGCACCTGGCCCTGCGGATAGATAGCTGGCGTAGTGGGTAGAATCCTGAAAAGCCTTTAAAATGGGAATACTGTAGGAAGAAGAATGCATATCCATCACCGTTAAGACTCCAGCCCGCGCCGCCTCTTGTAGATGCATAGGAAACCAGATATGGACATGAGCATTAATCAGGCCAGGAATGAGCGTTTTTCCTCGACCATCTATAACTTGATTGGCTTTGTGTTCGGGGGAATGCGGAACGATACGAACTACTTTGCCATTTTCGAAAAAGACATCCATATTGTCTTTGACCGACTCTCCATCAAAAAGTCGAACAGCTTGAATCAGTATAGGGTCGGAAGATTGTGCAATGCTAAGCAGTGGAACAAACAGTAAAAAGAATAGGATCGAATGTAAGGAATACGGCTTCATCTATTGGGTTTTGGCATAAAATAGCTGTTACCCAAGGCAATCGATCATTATTTAGATAAAGTATATGTTTCAGTAGAGGAAAAGGTTTAATCTTCTTAGTACACTTGCTCGACAATTTTGCGAATGGTTGCAGAATCGCCCATCGTATAATAATGTAAGCAAGGAGCACCCGCTTCTTTCAACTCTTTAGACTGTTGGGCACACCACTCTATGCCTACCTGTATGCGGCCTTCTGCCGTTTTAGCTTTAGTAATCCCATCCACTAGATCAGGAGGGAGGTTGACGTGGAAAAGACGAGGCAAAGAATTGAGTTGATACAGTTTGGTCAGTGGTTTTAAACCCGGTACAATTGGCACATTGATACCCGCCGCCCGACACTGCTCCACATAATCGAAATATTTTTGGTTATCGAAAAACATCTGCGTGACGATATAATTAGCACCTGCATCAATTTTAGCTTTGGTGTAGCGCAGGTCCAGTTCCATGTTGGGTGATTCGAAATGCTTCTCTGGATAACCCGCAATCCCTATGCAAAAATCGGTCTTTTCGCCGTTCTCGATATTCGTATCCAGGTATTTCCCTTGGTTCATCTCTACGATTTGCTTGACCATATCAAGCGCATAGGCATGTCCGCCTTCTTCTGGAATAAACTTCCCTTCAAACTGCCGCGCATCTCCCCGCAGGGCTAATACATTTTTGATGTTTAGGAAATTCAGGTCAATCAAGGCGTTCTCGGTATCTTCTTCCGTAAAGCCACCACAAATCAAGTGAGGAACAGCGTCTACCCCATATCTGTGCATGATCGAAGCACAAATCCCGACGGTTCCTGGACGCTTTCGTATGGAGGTCTTTTCGTAATAACCGCTGTCTCGTTTCTTGTAAAGAAACTCTTCTCTATGATAGGTCACATCTATAAAAGGCGGTTTGAATTCCATCAAGGGATCTAACGCATCGAATATAGCCTTCATGCTACCTCCTTTCAAAGGGGGAAGCACCTCAAATGAAATCAATGTTTGTCCAACCGCTTTTTCAAAATATTCTGTGACCTTCATATCGATGTATAGCTTTTGCGCGCAAAGCTAAGTAATATCCACTTAAAATGCTTGTCTTTTTCCAAGGCTTGAGGTCGAATACTCGTAAATGGATAAGTAATATTTAGGGCTATTCCTATAATATACCTACAATTTGAAGCCTGTCTATTGCTTCTTATTCTTTTTTGATGTATTTTTGAATGAACGTTCATTCAATATAAAATGTCACCAAGAACAAAAAAACAAAATGCAGCTATTCGGGAAAGAAGTGTAGCAGCTATTAAGGATGCGGCGCTAGAGATGTTTGCCAAGTATGGTTTCCATAGCACCTCGATCACACAAATTGCTAAAGAAGCAGGGGTGTCCAATGGTTTGATGTACAATTATTTTAGTGGGAAGGAAGAGTTGCTACAAAGTATCATCCAGGATGCCATGGAGGTAAACGACGCTACTTGGTTCAAGTTTTTGAATGCAGATTTACCGGCCGTCGAGAAATTGAGGAAAGCGATGGATGCGACCTTTGAGCTAGTAAAATCTAATTTGCATCATTGGAAACTATTGACTGCATTGGCTTTTCAACCGGACGTGCAGCAGAAAATGGAAGCGCTTGTCATGGATAAAAAGGATTTCTATATCCAACTCCTAACAGGTGTTTTTGAGGAGATGGGATTTGAAGAGGCTCAAATGGAGGTTTTCTATTTCGCCGCTATGGTCGATGGTATATTCTTGCATTATATGAATATGGAAGAGAATTACCCACTGGATCAAATGAAGGAAATGATCTGGCAACGATATGAAAAAAAACGATGATGATTCGGTATGGATCATCTAGACAATAGACTTAATTGCAGGACAAAGAAATCAAAGTCATGAAAAAAATATTTTTAGCCATTATAGGCATTTGCTTGGGAATGGGTACTGCCTATGCCCAATTGCCGGATGCCTTGGAAGTAATAAAAAAAGCAGACCAGAAACTCCGGGGCGAAACCAGTAGTGGGACCATGAAAATGACCATCGTCAGGCCTAGCTGGTCGCGCGAAGTGACCATGAAATCTTGGTCGAAAGGGACCGATTATAGCCTGATTTTAGTCACCGGTCCTGCCCGAGATAAAGGAACGGCTTTCCTCAAACGGGAAAAGGAAATCTGGAACTGGCAACCTACAATTGATCGAACGATCAAACTGCCGCCCTCTATGATGATGCAATCCTGGATGGGGTCGGATTTTACCAATGATGATTTAGTACGAGAGTCATCTATTGTAGTCGATTATACGCACAAAAATCTAGGCCTAGAGACCATTGAAGGTTACCCTTGCTATAAGATTGAACTCATTCCAAAAGAAGATGCCCCTGTGGTTTGGGGAAAAGTCTTGATCTGGATTGACCAGAAAGAGTACATGCAGCTAAAAACGGAGTTTTATGATGAGGACAATTATTTAGTCAATACGATGCTAGGGCGGGAAATTAAAAGCCTGGATGGACGGCTATTGCCTACCATTATGGAGATAATACCGGAGGAGGATGAAGGCCATAAAACAGTAATTGAATACCTCAGCTTAGTCTTTGATAAGCCGATTAAGGAGACCTTCTTTTCTATTCAAAATATGAAACGAATCCGATAATGGTAACCAAATTAGCCTGGCGTAACATATGGCGAAACAAGCGTAGAACCTGGATTACCATGGCTTCTATTCTCTTTGCTGTACTCTTTGGCTCCTTCATGGAAGCTTTGCAACAAGGAGCTTGGGGTAATATGATCAATAATGTAGTCAATTTCTACATGGGGTATGGCCAGATCCACCAAAAGGGATATTGGGATGAACAGGTGATAGACAAAGCATTTACCTTATCTCCTCAACAACTACAAGAGATTGAAGCGATAGAAGAAATACAAGGAGTGGTTCCGCGAATAGAGTCTTTCGGACTGGTTTCTACCACAGGCATGACGAGGGGAGCACTGGTGGTGGGGATTGATCCGGCTTTAGAGCAATCTTTGACTAAGCTAGAAGATCGCATTGTGGCAGGCGCCTATTTGGAAAAGGCAGACAAAAGTGTGCTCGTCGCGGAGGGCTTAGCCAAGATTCTCAAATTGGGAGTGCAGGACACCTTGGTGATTATTAGTCAAGGGTACCATGGTGTAAATGCCGCGGGCAAATACTTGATCAAAGGAATCGTCAAATTCGGTTCGCCAGAGCTTAATAAGCAGATGGTGTACTTACCCTTGCCGGTGGCCCAACAATTTTATGGCGCAGAGGGCTTATTGACTTCTATTGCCCTCAAAATAGAGGACCAGGATGATATTGATGCTGGCTTAGCGGCGATAGGAGAGGTGTTAGATACATCCGCCTATGAAATCATGAAATGGGATGCTTTACTGCCCGATTTGGTGCAAGCCAAGTCCTTGGATAGCGCCGGTAATTATATCGTGTATTTTATTCTTTATTCCATTATTGCCTTTGGTATTTTCGGTACGATCCTAATGATGACCAAAGAAAGGGAATACGAATTTGGCATCCTGATCGGAATAGGTATGCGACGGTTTCGATTATCGGCTATTGTGTGGTTGGAAATTGTTCTACTCGGTATGTTGGGGGCTTTGATGGGCATTGTAGTCAGTACGCCGATCGTCTGGTATTTCAATAAAAATCCAATGCGTTTTTCGGGGAATTACGCTGATTTATTAGAGAAATTTGGTTTTGAACCCATTTTTCCAACGGCTTTTGATCCGAAGATATTTGTGACCCAAGCCTTGATCATCTTTATTATGACGGTATTGCTGGCCCTTTATCCTTGGTTTAAAATACGGCGTTTAAAACCCGTCGAGGCCATGCGCGACTAGTCCTTTTTAACCCTCATAAACTCAATAAACCCTCAAATCATAACAAAAAGCAATGGTACCAATATTAGCCTGGCGAAATTTATGGCGCAATCCCACTCGAACCCTAGTACTGATAGGGGCGATTGCGCTTGGCGTATGGGCAGCGCTATTTATGACTGGTTTTGCAACGGGTATGATAAAGAGTTATATTAATAATGCGATTGATCAGGTGACTTCTCACGTGCAAATTCACCATCCTAAATATGCCCTAGATCAAGATGTGCGATTTACTTTGGATCAACCCGAAAAATATTTGGCTAGGATTCAAGAAAATGAAGCAGTGAAGGCGGCAGCCGTACGTACTTTGGCTAATGGCATGATTTCCTCTGCCAAAGGTGCACGAGGGATTAAGGTGAAAGGCATTGATCCTGCGGATGAAGCGGCCTTGACAGGATTGGACCAGCGTATCGTTGAAGGAACCTTTCTAGAAGGGAAGCGAAAGAATGAAATATTAATCAGTCGCTCCATGGCTGAGAAGTTGAGGGCTAAAATTAGAACCAAACTCGTGTTGAACCTACAAGACTTGCAGGGTGAAATTACCCCTGCTGCTTTCCGGGTCGTAGGAATCTTCCATACCGGTAACAAACCCTTCGATGAAGCTCATGTTTTTGTATCGCGAAAAGACCTAAATCTATTATTGACACACACTGGCGAAGTCACTGCTGGGGTGGATGAGATCGGGCATGAAATTGCTATTCTATTGCAAGATGCTAGTCAAGCGGATCAAGTGAAAGCTGATTTGCAGGGCGCTGGCGGCAAAGTGGAAACCTATCGAGAAATTTCTCCGGATTTGGAGCTGTATGAATCTCAAATGTCGTTTGTCTCTATCATCTATCTGAGTATTATCATGCTAGCCCTAACTTTCGGTATTGTCAATACCATGCTGATGGCCGTTTTGGAAAGGATACGCGAATTAGGAATGCTCATGGGCATAGGAATGAATAAGGCTAAGGTCTTTTTTATGATTATGTTGGAAGCGATATTCCTGGGCTTAGTAGCGGCGCCGGCAGGTTTATTATTGGGCATCTCGACGATCTATTTTCTTGGTAAATACGGACTGGATTTATCGATGTATTCTGATTCCTTGGAAATGTATGGTATGTCGAGTATCGTATATTTCGATGTGCCAATGAAAGTCTATTGGCAGATACCTGTATTTGTAGGAGGGACCGCCATTTTGGCCGCCCTTTATCCGGCCTATAAGGCTATTAGTTTACGGCCTGTAGAGGCCATTCGCAAGCTTTAAAACAACTACCATGGATGTTATAAAAACAAAAGGGGTAACCAAAATCTATAATCCAGATAAAATCCCGGTCTACGCACTCAATGGCGTTGACCTCCTAATTGAAGAAGGAGAGTTCACTGCTATTGTTGGTCCTTCTGGATCTGGAAAAACAACCTTGCTAAATATTATTGGTGGTTTGGATCGGCCATCGGGAGGGGCAGTGATGGTACATGGCCAGAATATTGCCGAATTATCAGATAATCAACTCATCGATTTTCGAAAAGATTATATCGGTTTTGTATTTCAGGCCTATAATCTGATCCCCGTTCTAACGGCCCAAGAGAATGTGGAATTCGTGATGTTATTGCAGAAAAGGTCAAAGACAGAACGCCAGCAGCGCGTCGCCGAATTGATGGATGCAGTAGGCTTGAGTGATAAAATGGATCGTCGCCCCTCCGAATTGTCGGGCGGGCAGCAGCAGCGGGTGGCCGTAGCGCGTGCCTTGGCACCCAAGCCGACCTTCATCCTCGCCGATGAGCCCACCGCCAACCTCGATTCCAAATCGACCGAAAATTTGCTGGATATCATGACTCGATTAAACAAGGAAGAAAACATGACTTTCGTCTTTTCTACGCATGACCAACGAGTAATTGATCGGGCGCGAAGAGTGGTTACTTTGGTGGATGGCGAGATCAGCAAAGATGAACGGAGAGATTAGTTCCCCGACTATGAAAATCAGCCACCTCATATTAGCACTTTTACTACCATTTTTGGCAGCTAGCCAAGCGGACAAACCCAAGAATTGGTCCTTAAATGGCTATGTCAAAAATCTACAGACCCTACTATTTATAGAGGATAACTACTTGCAAGATAACTTGATACATAATCGACTCAACTTTCGGTGGTTTATGAATGAAGAACTCACCTTTCGAGCCGATTTACGAAGTCGGTTCTTCTGGGGGGATTTGGTCAAGGTCAATCCGCTATATGGGAGTCTGACAGACCAGGCGAGCAATGATTGGTTGGATTTATCCGCCGTCCTGTTGGATGAAAACCAATTGGTATTCCATTCGGTACTGGATCGATTTTACCTTGAATATGTCAAAAATAATTGGGAGATTCGACTGGGGCGGCAGCGAGTCAATTGGGGAATTAGCACGGTATGGAATCCCAACGATATTTTCAATGCCTTCAGTTTTACTGACTTCGATTATGAAGAGCGGCCGGGCAGTGATGCGGTTCGTATTAAATACTACACCGGCGTTGCTTCGAGTATAGAAGTGGTGGCCAAAGGTGCTGACCAATTTGAGGAGACTGTTATTGCAGCGAAGTGGGCATTCAATAAATGGTCCTATGATTTTCAGTTCCTAGCGGGCTATGTCATGGAAGATTTTGCCATTGGAACGGGCTGGGCGGGCAATATCGGTGCTGCGGGCTTTAAAGGAGAAGCGACCTATTTTACGCCGATAGCAGAAGGCCGAACTGAGAGTTTTGCCTTGAGTTTGGGCGTAGATTATGCCTTTACCAATTCTTACTACCTCAACTTGGGGTATTTGTACAATAATAATGGTTCGACCGATGCAGGCGTGGGCAATCTATTTAATTTCCAGCTTTCGGCTAGGAATCTCTATCCCTACCGACATGCCTTGTTTTTGCAACAGTCCTACCCTTTGAACCCGCTCTTATCTGCCAGTTTGGCGATCATCTACAGCCCAGTACAAGTCAACCCCTTGTTTCTCAATCCAATCTTGACCTTCAGTATCAAAGAGAACTGGGATATAGATGCAGTGGGGCAAATTGTCTTCAATGAAGATGAGGGGTACAAAAGCCCGGTTCAAGCCGTATTTCTACGCTTGAAGTATAGTTTTTGATAGCCAAGTTTTCTATTGGGAATAAGGAGTTGGAGCGAGAAATTATTCAGGAAGATCGGGAAGGCGATGCAGGTTTTCTATATATCTCTTTTCGTCGAAAGGCATATTGCTAGAAATCACTTGAAACATTTCTGTGGCTACACAAGTAGCGAGTAATTCTTTCGCCACTTTTTCTTTGAAGCCTTCTTCGAGTAGGCGGTCAAGTGTGTGTTGGGTTTCAGGAGGTTGATTTTCTTTTAATTGGTTTTCAACAACTTCCAAAAATTGATCCCGCACGATATTTTTATTCGTCATAATATCAGTAAATTGATCCTATGTTGCTTGGGCTTTGTAGGAACCTGGGTTTAGTACTAAAAGTAGTTTTATTGTGTTTACTGTCGCAATGCCTGTCTATGGTTATTGGCTGACATCTTTGCTCTTTAACGTTGAATGCAAGGTGATAGTTTCATTCTTTTTCAGCCTTTGGCATTTTTGATTATAAACCTACAATCATCTTTTCCTCCGCAATTTTGTAATGGGCCGCTTCGACGGTTCTTCTCGTGTCTTCTTTCCACAATAAGGGATTGGTATGATTGAAATGAATAAAATGGATTTTCTCTTTGTCCGCCTGGGAAAGGGAGCTGAAGTGTTGCATACTTTCAGCGACAAAAGGGTGGGGGATTTGACTCATATCGCGACCCGGAATTTCTCCATTCTCATAGAAAGAACCGTCCAGGAAGGCATAGTCGTGCGCACTGATTAAGGAATTAATATCACGTGGCCATTTTTCCCATTTATCGATATCAGGAATAAAAAGGGCTGATTTACTTGGACCATGAATTTCAAAGCCCACGGTTTCGGAATACTCATCCCGGTGTGGCACTTGCAAAGGGCGAACACTCAACTGATCATTGAGGCGTATTAAAGAGTCGGCAACCATCGGTTGCAAACTGATATTGTTCAATTGAACCAGCTGTCCCCATGGTCCATTATTCGTCAAATAATCCGCCATTTTAGGCATAGCAAAAACAGGCACTCCTTGAGCCCCCATCACTTCTCGGCCTAGGTGTATCAATCCCGTATAGTGCCCAATATGAGCATGGGTTAAGAAAATACCAGCCAGGGGAGCTGCTGTTTCCAGTTGCTGTAATTGGTCTTTAAAATCGGGTGTAGCATCGAATAACCAAGCTTGTTGCGTGTTTGGATCGACTAGTCCAAGGCAGGATACCATTTTGCGTTGGGCTTTATCTTGCCATGGCTGTTTGCAACACTCCTTTGTGCAGCCTGCCTGAGGATAACCTGCATCCTGGGCAATTCCAAGGACAACCAAATAGGGTTCCTCAGGGAGAGACGCTGTAGGCACGGAATCTTCCGTTGCAGTCGGTTGCATTTCACATCCAAAAGCCAATAAGAGAAGGATTGCAAAAAAAGCGCGACTTTTGTAGCGAGGGAGATATAAGTAGATAGTCATAAAGACGTTTTAATGTTGAATTGCTAAGGAATGAAGCATAAATAGGTTGGTCCAAGAAGCTAAATGTTTTTTCACCAGCCTAGGCGTGAAGAATGAGCCTAGCCTAGCTACGTGAATGATGAACAACGACGGCTGGTGGAAAAAGATAACGGTAATTGGTCTTAGTTATTTATGCTTCATTCCTAAGGCTCTAAGGAACGATTAAAAAATAAGATGTACAATTTTGAATCGCTTATTTTCTACAAGGATTCAATTCCTATGAATAGTTAAAAACACAATCATGATCAACAAGAAATGTAGACCGACCTTTTTAGGGTTATTGCTCAGTCTTATCTTTGCCAGCACGACCTTCTTCACGGCCACCGCGCAAGCACCTGGTAATGGCTGGGGGATAGGAATACAACTGGGTCAGCCAGCCGGTATTAGTATCAAGAAATATAATTCGGCAGGTATGTCAGCGGATCTTCTATTGGCTTGGGATTTGGATGATTTTTTCTTTGTCAATTTGCATGGTACTTGGGAAAAACCGGTCGATGGTGCCAAAGGACTTGAGTTTGTATATGGCCCGGGTGTCTTTGCTGGTTTCAAAGAGAACAACCGAAAAAGAGACGATGACGATGAAATTTTTCTGGGTATCAGCGGAACTTTTGGATTGTCCTATTACATCGATCAATTTGAGATCTACCTTCGGCTGACTCCTCGCTTGGCAGTGATTGAAAGTACGGATGGAGATATAGGCGGCGGTTTAGGTTTTCGGTTTTATTTTTAGGAGCCACGTCCCCAGCCGCCGTTGTAGGTGTTCCCCACCTACAACACCCCCGGAGTACAACTACCCCTGGCCCTTAATATCCTCCCACCTTTCATAAAGCACCTCCTGAGCAGGCCGATCAGCGGGTAATTCCGTGAGCGGCTCGCAGGGGCGTAGGCTTTCGTGCAAATCAGCAGGCAATTGCTGATAAAGCGCCGTACCTTTTGTTTTCCACCCAATCATTTCGTCGCTGACCGTTTTTATAATACGACCAGGGTTCCCTACCACCAGACTTCGGGCTGGAATTTGCTGCTTGGCTTTAATAAAGGTTAATGCCCCTACAATACATTCTGCGCCGAGTACCACCTCATCCATAATGACGGCATTCATACCGACCATACAATTGCGGCCAATATGAGCGCCATGAATAATAGCCCCATGCCCAATATGAGCCCCTTCTTCTAGCCGTACGGTTACTCCCGGAAACATATGAATGGTGCAATTTTCCTGCACATTACAACCGTCTTCGATGACAATACCGCCCCAATCTCCCCGTAGGGCAGCTCCGGGCCCAATATATACCCGTTCACCAATAATGACATTGCCGGTAACGGTGGCTTGCGGGTGGACAAAGGACGAAGGATGAATGACGGGTTTGAAGCCTTTGAATTCGTATATCATGGATCAAGTAGTGTTAAAGTTCTGCAGCGTAAACTGAAATATTGTAACTTTTAGCTTAATACTCATTAGGTTATAAAACCAAAACCCATGCCACAGCCAAATTGTTGTTGCGTCAGCTAAAGGTAGAACTATCGAATGAGTACCTTTTTCTCTAAAGGCAGATGCTTAAACGGTAATTCCTGTGGTAGGATTGGAACCCTCGTTGTCATTTACTCACACTTTTGCAATATTACTATTTTTGGCACAGTTCAATTGGACATATTTAGCGGATGCAGGTCGACAATACAACGTTGGATTATTTCATGGTGATAAGACAGGACATTTACTAGTTTATCTTAATGCCAAGATTATCATCATTGATTTCCAAGTCTTAGAAACAAAGAGCTACTCTTTCTTTATTGAGGAAGAGCTCTGTAAGATTGAAGTGGAACGACAGGGTGAGCGCTTTGCCTATGGTTTTAAAATCAACGAAGAGGTAGATACTCCTAGGAATCGCGAACGAAAAAAGACGGAAAAAGCCAATTACAGAAAAGGGTATTGGTTGGCAGGTCTCTTTTTTGCTATTATGCTTATTGGAAGTTTGATTATTATCAATGCCTATCGCAAACAAAAGAGAGAATTAGAAGGTCGCTATGGTATGTTGGTCAAACCGGTTACCATCGATGCCGTCAAGCAAAGAGGAGATACGATAGCGCTTCGTTACCAGTTGGAATTTCAGGGCCAAAAAAATGATTTTGACCGTTTAATTAGTCAGAAAGAAGTCAATACCCCTTTTCCACTAAAACCTGGCGACGAATTCAACCTTCGCTTTAACCGCTTTCGTCCTACCATTAACGAGCTAGACTTTGAAACGCCTACTTACACCCAGTTGAGGCGTTATCGATGGCGGGCAGTGGAAAAACACCTGGCTTTACATCCGGAGTTAACGCGAGACCAAGGCGAATGTCTGGTGAAAATAGCCTACGAACTTAAGGGGCTGGAAGGCTTAGCTGATTTTTATTTTCAGACCCGATCCCCGGATGATTTTCCCCTTCACAATAGTATCACCTATCAAAAACTAATACGTGATATTCCCTTTCTCGATCAAGCAGAAGCTTGTCGTATCCCCAAATGATCGGTAGTTTTTTTACATTTGCGATAAAAAGATATTGGAAAAACTGGCACAACATATAGAATGCCTCATCTTTTCGGCCGATACACCTATCTCTTTAAAAGATATGATCGACTGTTTGACAGAGGCTTTTGGATTGCAATTCAACGAGAACGAGGTGCTCGGTGCGATTGACTCATTGAAAGAACGTTACCAAGCAGATTCTTTTTCCATCGAGCCCTTGGAAATTGCAGGGGGCTATCAATTCCTCACCAAAGGGGCCTACCACAACACCGTTGGCGTTTATTTGAAACAAACGATGAAAAAAAGGCTTTCTCGCTCTGCCTTGGAAACTTTGTCTATCATCGCTTACAAACAACCAGTCACCAAAAGTGAACTTGAGCGTATTAGAGGCGTCAATTGCGATTATGCCATTCAAAAACTTTTGGAGAAAGAACTTGTTGCTATACAAGGAAGAAGTGACGGACCCGGACGCCCGCTATTGTATGGAACTAGCGATAAGTTTATGGACTATTTTGGGTTGAAAAGCTTAGATGATTTGCCCAAACCTAAGGAGTTTCGCGAACCTAGCAATCAGATTGGAGAACAGGCTCCTATTGAAGAGCCCATTCCGGTGGAGGAACCAGCCGTTACAGAACATGAACCCCTTCAAGAAGAAGAATAAAATGAATACAGATAAACCATTAGTTAATAAGATAGCTGCAAGCGGCCTGATCACCTTGAACTTGGAAGATTTCCTTCCTAAGGTAAGTTTTGTTGAATTAGACCTAAAAGACTATCTTTTTCATGGTTTGATATTAAAGGAAAAGGATTTTCGTACTGCCCTTAAGGAACTAGATTGGTCTCAATTTGACCAAAAGACCTTATTGGTATACTGTTCCACTGATGCCATTATACCGATGTGGGCTTATATGTTGGTGGCTGCCTATGCCACACCTTTTGCTGTCGATATCTTTCAGGGTAGCAAAGAGGAATACCTGAAGTTTAGTTTGAACCAAGGGTTGGATCAGATTGATTACAGCCTATATGAAGGACAACGCCTCGTTATTAAAGGCTGTGGAGATGAGCCAGTGCCCGCCGCCGCCTACCTGGAGATTACCCGCCGCTTGCAACCGATTGCCCAAAGTATTATGTATGGCGAACCTTGTTCGACCGTTCCTATTTACAAGCGTAAAAAAGTGAAGTTATCGACAAAATAGGAGGAACAAGGGAGGTGTAATAAATTGCCTTTCTGCTTTCCTATTTCGCATTACCTACTTTCCCCGCAGTTTTTTACCTTTGCAGCTTCTTTTTTCCAACCACAAACATGCAAAGGGAAAACCATGGCCAAAAAAATACAATCCGCCTTAATTTCTGTTTTTTATAAAGATGGACTCGGCCCTATTGTGGAAGCCTTACATCGCTTGGGTGTAAAGATTTATTCCACTGGAGGAACACAAGCATTTATTGAATCCCAAGGTGTGCCCGTAGAGGCTGTCGAGGATTTGACTACTTACCCATCTATATTGGACGGACGAGTGAAAACACTTCACCCAAAGGTGTTTGGAGGTATTTTAGCCCGTCGCGAAGAATCTCACCTCGCACAATTGGAAGAATATGCTATTCCGGAAATAGATTTGGTTATAGTGGATTTGTATCCTTTTGAGGAAACCGTGGCGAATTCGGCTTCAGAAAGTGCTATTATCGAGAAAATCGATATTGGGGGTATCTCTTTGATCAGAGCTGCCGCCAAGAACTACCGTGATGTGGTAGTAGTGCCTTCTAAGGATGAGTATGGTATGTTGTTGGAACTTTTGGCAGAAAAGAACGGAGAAACGGATTTGGCCGATCGAAAAGAATTGGCGCGTAGAGCCTTCAAAGTTTCTTCTCATTATGATACGGCCATCTTCCAATACTTTGACCAAGATACCGACGATCGTGCTTTCAAGCAGAGTATTCACCAGCAGGAAACACTTCGTTACGGAGAGAATCCACATCAGCAAGGTATTTTTCATGGTGATTTGACGGAATTATTTGATAAACTGAATGGGAAAGCCATTTCTTACAATAATCTCGTAGATATAGATGCTGCGGTAGCACTGATGACGGAGTTTAAAGAGGATGAGCCTACCTTCGCTATTTTGAAACACACCAATGCTTGTGGCGTCGCTACTCGTGCTACGGTATTAGAGGCTTGGACAGATGCCCTGGCTGCCGATAATATTTCGGCCTTTGGCGGTATTCTTATTTGCAATCGTGAGATCGATTTAGCCACGGCGCAAGAAATCAATAAGTTGTTTTATGAAGTGCTTATTGCTCCTTCTTTTGCCGAGGATGCGCTGACTTTGTTGATGAGTAAGAAGAAACGTATTCTTTTGAAAATCAAAGGATTTGAAGTGCAGCCTCGCAGTTTCAAAAGCCTATTAAATGGCGTGATAGAG
>CAJXUM010000012.1 GCA_913060855.1 uncultured Lewinella sp.
GAGATCAGCCTCGGTCTCGTGGGCTCGGAGATGTGTATAAGAGACAGACAATACACTTATAGTAAGAAAAAACACTTTTTCTTGCACAGACCTATATTTAATACCCTTGATGTGCCGCTAAAGGTGAGTTATATGCTATAATTCGAGTAAGAATTGTGATAAATCGAAAGTCAATTTATTCTTCTGTGGATAGAGTATTAGGGGACTCTCAATACCGAGTTGATCGTTTTTCTTCAGCTGGTTATGTCGAGAGATCAGTTGGAGGGCAATCGTTTGTTTTTCTTTAGGAAGACGATCCTTGAGCAAATCGAGGCTTTTTATGGCGCTATTAACCTCTCCTACCTTCACCGCCTCTCTCATCACCCGCACCGATTCGCTGATGTCCATACTAGCAGCCATTTCATATTGGGCCGCCAAGATGTCATCTAATTCTTGCAATGATTCCGCTACTGATTTCTCCGCGTTGGTTACTTCATTGATTTTGAGACTGATGCTATCTTTCAACTCCAGTGTAGACATGGGAAATTGGCTATCCTTTGGGCGCAGCAAGCCGCTATCTTTTATTAGGTAAAAAAGCTTTACCAGTTTTTCTATTAGCGCTTTCAGTTCGGGGTAATCAGGTCGCTCACTCAATAACTGCCCTTCTTCATTTCTAGAATCTTCATAAATCGGCAGCAATTCTGCTAACAATTCCTCCTGGCTTGGAACACTGATTTCGTGTTCATAAATGATTCCTTCAAAATCTGAAGGTAATTGATAGTTGATATCACTGGTAAGTATAATAATCGGGAAAGTAAATCCTTTTTCTACTCGGTAGCCGGTCTCGGGGATACGTATTTCACGCTGAAAGATCAAAAAATCCATCATATCCTCAATAAACCATTCACCTCCTTCCTGGGTATTTCTAATTTCTAAGATGGGTAGCTTTTCAGCAGATTGCATGTATTCATATAAAGGCAGTAGTGGGCCAGTCATCAAATAATCCTCCGGTTTTTTCACCGGATTATTAACCGGGTCGGCTTGGGAATAGATCAAATCTCGTTGTCTATCCGCATGTGCATAGGTATATAGTCCATCTTGGAAAGATATTTGATGACGCAAGGTCCAAGTAAAATAGTGGGGTAAAAAATCCGCTCCATATAATTCATAGGCGATCGCCTTACCGATCCTATCCCGCCGAAACTTCTCTCCTCTGATCAGCAAGGGCCACCCCGTTTTGAGGGCCGTGTTGATCGCTTTTATCAGTTTTATATTGGGAATAAATGGGTTTAAGACAAAAGCATGGCTGTCACCCTGTTCTTTAAACGCAACAGGCCTCCGTAGTCCCTCTCCGCTGTAACTTAATGCTTGTCTCATATTTTATTCCTATTACTCGATAGACTTTAGCGTTACTCGGACTATTACTTGGCGGTATCTAAAATAAAGGTCGAAACGTCTTCTCGAAATTTAGCCAAGGAAGGTTGATGCGTATACATCATATGTCCTGCCTCGTAATACTTCATGATAATGTTCTTTTTGATATCAGGCGTCAAGCCCATGTGATCAATGGTATATTCGACCCCATAAAAGACAGTAGCCACATCGTAATAGCCATTTAGAATTAAGACTTTCACATTCGGGTTTTGAGACATCGTACGGGCCATATCAATAGCGGTATTGATGGCTACTTGTGCATTCCAAGCCTGATTACCCCGATGACTCCAATCCCATTTGAAGCCTTGTCGTTGAGAAGCACTGGTCACGTAGTTCAACTTTTTATCTACCCCCAAATCATTGTAAAAGTAATCGCGAAAAGCAGCAATATAAGCAGGCGATATGGCCGTACTTTGCGGATCATGCGTAGCTGTTTGAGAAAGAAGATCTTGCGTGATTCCTGTAAAACGAGAATCAAGCCGGCCAACTGTTTGTCCACTCTTTCGCATAAATTCCTGGAAGAACTCCTGATTCGTTACTCGTAAATCTGCCCGCAGCCAAAAATCAATACTCATACCGCTATAGTTGGCTAGTTTTTCGGCGATCGCTTCTTTTTCTGTGGAGGTAAGTTGGTCTCCTTTCAATAGGGCAGGCGCATATTCATCTTCCGTAAATTGACGTACCTCTTCAACGAAAGCTTCTAGGCTGGCTTTTTTATTGACCTGGTTATGATACCAGGCGGTGGCCGCATAGGTAGGATAATGAATCAAGTAAGCAATGTCATCGCCCGGAGGAAAAAGTAAATGCGCTAGCTCAAATACGGCGGACACCATAATTACCCCGTTCATCGCCGTTCCCCGATCTTGGAGATACGCCATCAGCCCTGCATTTCTGAAGGTACCGTAACTTTCACCCAATAGGTACTTGGGAGAATTGAGTCGGCCATGTGCTATCAGGTATTGCTCAATAAACAATCCAATACTTCTAATATCTTGATCTACTCCCCAGAAGTCTTCAAATTTTGCCTTCCCGATGGGCACACTGAGCCCTACCCCCACAGGATCAATCATTACCAAATCGGCAATATCTAGTAGAGCAAATTCATTATTGACTACCTCGTAAGGCGCGCTGGGCGTAATACCTGGGTCAGTGACGACGACTCGCTTAGGGCCGAGAATTCCCATATGCAGCCAAAATGAGGCTGACAGTGGCCCGCCATTAAAAGCGAACACAATAGGGCGCTTCTTAGCATCTGACTCGTTGTTTTTAATGTAGCTGGTAAAACCGAACAGTGCAATGGGCTCGTTGGTTTCATCCCGTAACTGAACGGTTCCCGCCGTGGTCGTCAATTGAGTAACCTTCCCGTCGATCGTTACTTTTTGTTGGGAATTAAAGACCTGACCGGGGGGTATTGAGGTGGCTTTTTTTTCTTCAGAAGGGTTTTGTGAGAAGAGAAAGGTGCTGCAAAGCACTAGACATAGCATTAACTGGATTGATTTCATCTTGTTGGTATTGTTAGCTGGTACCAGAGCAAGATACAAAATAGCAGATCATTCGTACGACTGATCAATGAGTATTTATGAGGAGTAGCCTATGTTTTCAATGACTACTTCACATAGGCCCGCCACTTCCTATTGAATTGTCCATTGACGTATAAGCCCCCATCAATGTAAGTTAGGTTTCCTTGAATTGTCCGGTCAAGTGCGGGCAGCATTGATTTATAACGGAACTCATCATCATTGTTGAAAAGAGTGAAATCTAACGCCATATTATCCGCTTCTGTGATCTTGGAGATTTTGGTTACATTTCCATTATTGATAAAAACCCCTGATAAGTCTTCATTTATCCGGACCAAAAAGGTTCGTTCCTTCCCCCCTTGCTCATTGTAAAATTGCATCTCGTAGCTAATTTTGAGCGCCTCAGGTGTGATAGTAGGGCCTGGAGAAGGCGAACCTATACCAAAGAAATAACCAATGGCCAGTAATCCAGCCAATAGCATACCGAATAAAATATAACGAGGGGTATGATCAATAATTACAGGACTACCCGGCCTCCCTTCTGGTGTAGACACCGCATCCAAAGCATCAAAATCCCCATTGACGAAGTCCAGTATAGAACCATTAATTCGGTTGAGCGTTTTTCGCTGATACTCGGCTAATTGTATGTCCGTTAGATCATCCTTTTTATACTTTTTATAGCGAGCCACAATTAGCGCGTAGTAGCGGCTCAACTCTGGGTTGTTCTTAATACTTCGTGCCCTCGATAGTTTAGCAAGGGCTTCTTTTGTTTTCCCCTCTATAATGAAACTAGTGACTTCTTTTCGTAAGCTTGGTGGTATCATAGGGATGACTTAGCTGTTTATTTTTTGTGGTACCTTTACCATTATTCTCAAGTGATTTCCATAAAGGTTCTTGAATAAGGAACGCTATTCTCCAAATAGTAAGTATCTTTTCTATACGATAGCTTTTTAAAAGAGTTATTTCTTTAATGTGTCGAATCTCATTGATATGGATAGCATCACAAAAAAAGGCGACATAAGGAACGCTTTAAATCATTGTTTCCAAGCTTATGAATCGGCTGGCCTTACTGCATTCGCACCGCAACTTCATGAGCAATTACTACAAAAAAAAGTCAAATTCCCGCTCTTGGAATATGCCGCCATGGAAATCTTTTCCTTCTTCGATGCCGTTGTTCATATCCCTATCTGTGATGCTGTAGCAGGGTATAAAACCATTGGTGGTAATGTCATTTTAGGTATTCTTCTAAAGCAGCGCCTACCCCTACACTTCGAAGAATCATTCACTAAAGCCAGCGAATACATGGTAGCCGGTGAAGAATGGCATGTAAGCGATATTATTGGAGAAAGGGTCCTGGGGAATGCTGTCTTGCAATACCCAGACAAGGCCTTGCCTGCGCTTTGGGATTTGTCAAAACATCCAGTCAACTGGGTAGTGCGATCGATCGGCGCGGGTAGCCACTTGGCCACCAAAAGAGGCTTGGAGGAAGCCGTAGCTCGGCCATTATTTCAATTGCTGCTTCATTTGGGAGACAACAAAGACTATCAAATCAGACGGGGTATTGGCTGGGCAGCTAAAACGATGGCCAAATTCCATCCTTCCATTATCATGGAAAACGAGGAGCGATTGCAAAGTGAGGAAATCGGATCTTGGTTCAAAAGAAAAGTCAATATCGGACTAGAAAGACATCGCCATGCCCAAGGAAATTGAAGTCAAATCGGTACTCAACAAAACCAAAAAACGAGACAGTTGGTTTCTTTGCGATTATACCATTAATATGTATAGTGGCTGCTCCTTCAATTGCCTGTACTGTTATATCCGAGGCAGTAAATATGGCACCCACATGGAGCGCAACTTGGGCATAAAAGTAAATGCCATTGAACGGCTAGAAAAGCAATTGGCGACTAAGGCCAAAAAACAACAGTATGGTATTATCGTCGTCTCTTCGGCTACCGATCCGTACTTGCAATTTGAGAAAGAATATGAATTGACAAGACAGGCATTGGCCGTCATTGCGAAGTATCGATTTCCGGTGCATATTATCACTAAATCTGATTTAGTGATCCGAGATTTAGACTTACTCAAAGAAATAGATCAGACGGCCATTTTGCCAGCAGATTTGCAGGAGAAGTTGGGGCGGGGTACGATTATTACTTTTTCCTTTTCGACGATTGATGAAAAAATCGCTTCCATCTTCGAACCCGGTGCCACCAGTCCTAGCTTGCGGCTCGAAGCACTCAAAACCGTAAAAGAAAAAGGCTTTCTAAGCGGTATCAGTATGATGCCAATGATCCCTTATGTATCCGATCTTGGTGCCCATTTAGAAGAGCTCTTTTCGACCTTCACTGGTTTAGGTGCCGACTATATCTTACCGGCTACCATCACCTTGTTTGGCCATCAGGCTTCGGATAGCAGAACATTGGTTTTTAGAGCGATCGAAAAACACTATCCTGAGCTACTTCCCAAATACCAGAAGCTATTCAAGGATGGCGCAGAACTACCCGCTTATTATCGCAATGCTTTTCATAGAAAAATGAAAGAATTGGCCCAGAAGTATGAGGTTCGGGATCGGATTATTTAGCTACTACTTGGCTATAAGTCGCTAAATGTGGCATTAATACATAAGATTTAGCGACTAATAAATAAATTAGTCGCTAAATCGTGTTATTTTTATACACTTTAAGCGACCAATAATCTATAACACGGACTTTTATGAAGGTAGAACTAATTGGTAGAAAAGAAGAGCAAGAAATTTTAGGCAAAGCAATGTCATCGCCTGAAGCCGAAATGATAACGTCATTAATATTTGTGAAATAAAGTTCTACCAAGAACCCTTTAGTATTTCAAAATCATATGCTGAGAAGCTACGCCTAAAAATGGGAATTTTTAAGCAAGCAACAGGCTCTAGAAAACATCTTATACTGACATTTATCAGCACTTTTGGCGTACAAAATAATGCCCATAGCGCTAGCCTAAACATCCAATCACTAACACTCGATAATCTATTTGATTAAGTAATGATCAAATTGCGTCCTTCTTCAATTGTTCCGCTGCATAATTGGCAGCTCTAGCAGTAAGCGCCATAAAGGTTAAAGAGGGATTTTGTGTCGACATGGAAGTCATGCAGGCGCCATCCGTTACAAAGACATTCGGGCAGGCATGCAATTGGTTCCACTTATTGAGCATCGATGTTTCTGGATCATTGCCCATGCGCACGCCACCCATTTCATGGATATCTAATCCAGGGGCTTGCTTAGTATCTCGGGTTCTGATATTGGTGAATCCAGCTTTTTCAAACATATAAGTGAATTGCTCAAAAAAGTCCTGCAACATCTTCTCGTCATTATCGTCGTAATCAATGTTGGTCTTGAGCAAAGGAATGCCCCATTCGTCACGCTGGTTTGGATCTAGGCTTACAAAATTACTTTCCTTCGGTATCGTTTCACCCATCATGTGGGAACCTACTCGCCAAGGGCCATAACCATTGGTCGCCAGCAAGTTTTCTCTCATCGTACTTCCTGCCCCATCTCGATTCACGGTTTTACTCCGATTGGCGGAGAAACCCGCTGCGTAGCCTCTTATGAAATCCGTTTCCTGGCTATATACATTTCTGAAACGAGGAATATAACCTCCTGTAGGTCTGATTCCTTCCGTTTTAAAATCCATATGCCCTTCATGAATGGCATTAATTTTACCTCTGTAGTTGTGGAAGCCCACATATTTACCCAACAAGCCATTGTCATTCCCCAAACCATTGGGGAAACGCGCAGAGGTTGAATTGAGTAAAAGTAGGTTTGTATTTAGCGTAGCCGCATTGACAAAGATGATATTGGCAAAATACTCGGTGGTCTCTTTCGTATTCGCATCTACAATGCGCACACCTGTAGCCTTATTTTCTTTTTCATCGAAAATAATAGAGTGAACCACGGAATGCGGTCGCAAGGTCAAATTCCCGGTCTTAGTGGCCCAAGGAATCAAAGTTGAGTTCGCATTAAAATAACCACCATAGGGGCAGCCTCGCTGGCAAAGACGCCGATTCTGGCAGAGCCCCCGTCCTTGCTCCCTGAATATAGGCCGATCCTCCGTAATATGCGCGGTACGGCCATAGATCACATGTCGATCGTCAAAACTCTCTTTTACTTTCGATTGAAAATGCTCTTCTACACAGTTCAAATCCCAAGCCTTCAGGAAGTCCCCATCAGGCAGCGAATCCAGTCCATCTCGATTACCACTCACCCCCACGAATTTCTCTACATAGGTATACCAATCCGCCAAATCTTTGTACCGAATCGGCCAATCCACCGCAAAACCATCCCGCATTGGGCCTTCAAAATCATAATCGCTCCATCGCTGCACCTGCCGCGCCCACATGATTGATTTTCCTCCTACCTGATATCCGCGAATCCAATCAAAGGGCTTGTCTTGCTCATAGGGGTGCTCCGTATCTTTTACAAAAAAGTGCATCGCATCCTCCTTGTAAGCATAACATTTACTGATCACTGGATTTTCCTTGCGAACAGCATAAGGTACTTGCCCTCGATGTGGGAATTCCCAGGGCTGCATATTAGTCGTAGGATAATCTTTCAGGTGTTCGACATTGCGGCCTCGTTCAAGCAGCAAAGTTTTCAAGCCTTTCTCACAAAGCTCCTTGGCGGCCCAACCACCGGACATACCCGCTCCAATCACAATGGCATCAAATTGGTGAGACGTATCTGTTGACATGCTATGTTCGTTTTTCTTTTGTTTGATTTGAATAGTTCACTTGGCCACAAGCTTATCCAGCTACTGGCACACAACCCAGGTACCGCCCTGGTACAAACTCGAAGTCGAGGTATTCGGTCAGAAAGAATTCTGAACTGGTGAAATGCTGTTGTGCAAGACGGCGAGTGGTAGAATACAAATATTTAATATCCTCGGGAACAGTAGTCGACTCGTCTAACTGACTTAACAATTTAGTCGTTTGCTCCTCGTCCAAGCGCTTAAAACTAGTTTCAAAAGTCTCTTGCAAATACTGCTCAAAGCCTTGTATCCCTGCCACGTATTTTTCAATATCTTCTGGCTCATGACAATCATTGACCATGCGCAATACAAACTCAGAAGTGGTTTCCGGCGTAGTAATTTCCAATTCGCCTTTAGGTAAGACGATCTCGCTTAACCATTCGACCATGCGCCATTGTTTCCGCTCCATCGGAATATTGCTATATACTGGTACGCTTGCAAAATCACAGGCAGGCAATAAAGCCGCACCTACAGAAATGAACGCTATATTTTGAAGGGCTTCTCTTCTTTTCATATCAAAACTTTAATAGCTCAAATAATTTCCCGTTAAAGTAGTGCTTTTAGGGGATGTTGACAAAATAAATGTAGCATTTTGGGCGTCATTTCTTATCGCCGAATGAGTTGAATCGCTTTTTCAGCAAATCGTTGGCCAAGTGTAATATAACCAGCTGGCGTCATATGTAGATCATTCTTTATTGCTTGACCCTTTGCATTTAATCCGTCATTCAAATCATCGCAATTAACCCAGTCAAAGTCAGCATGATTTTCCGCCAACTCAACCTGACTATCCCGAATCATCGTCCAATGTGGATACCTTTCATTATCCATATCAAAATCACTTAAGCGACCAATCACAAAGTTGATATCTGAGTAGTCCAGGTCCTTCTTCAATTGATCGAGGAGACCGCGCAGACTCGCCGCATAAACTTCCCCGTGCTCTTCCCTCGCATCTCTTTCCCCTTGCATCCAAACGAAAGTCACCGTTTTAATTTTTTGGCCAATTATAGCCGTTTTGACTTTCGTCATTAACTGATCATATAAGTCTCCATTGGCCACTGGATCATTTCCTTCTTTCGGTTTCCATCCTTTATACCATCTTCGAATCGGCTGCCCACCTTGTGCATCCTTCACAACGATGACCCGTTTTTTTCCGAAAGCTGCTTTAACAGCAGGCGTAAAGGATTCCTCAGGAACAAGTCTAGCCATATTTGATTGGCCCGAAAGTATAAAGAGATGCTTCGCCTTTGCTAGATGAGCCTTCTTTTCTAGGATTCCGTTATCATAAGCTATTCCGCTACCACTCACCAAGATCATGCAGCTCCAAAGGCTTATCAATAGACTATAAAGAGATAAATCATTCATTAATCCTCACCTATTTTTCCATTATCAATTACTCCCTAACAATTATTCATTAAACCCTAATCCTGCACCCATTTATCACTCCCCCACCATTCATTACCTGGGTCATAATCCTTAGCCAAAAACTGCAAACGCTGTGCTTCCAATCGGGGCCAACGCTCATTAATGATCTTATCCAAATATTCTTTTTCCTTACTGGCGTCATAGTCTGGATCGGGGGTTGGGAATCTTGCGCCAACACTATTCAGATAGGTAAATAGATTTTCACTCAAAGCCTTGACTTGTTCTGGATTTTGTGCAGCGAGATCTGTGTTTTCTTCGAGGTCATCTGCCAGATTATATAGTTCCTCTCGACCATCTTCGTAGTAATGGATCAACTTCCAATCACCCGATCGAATCATGGCCGCTGGTTCCCCTCCTTGGTTACCGTAATGCGGATAATGCCAAACTATGAATCGGTCTTCAATAGTCCCGCCCTCGATAATCGGTCGTAAACTAACGCCATCTTGGTGTTCCGTTGGGCGCAAATCAGCACCTACCAAATCGAGAATAGTGGGATAAAAATCGGTGCCATTAGCCGGTACATCTACGCGCTTTCCGCCATCTGTTTTTCCAGGTACCTTGATAAAATAAGGCTCGCGTATTCCACCTTCAAATTGGTAGCCCTTACCTGCACGTAACGGCAAATTGGAAGTAGCGAAAGCATCACCTGCTGCTACACCGCCATTATCGGAAGTAAAGACGATGATGGTATTATCGGCTAAACCAGCTGCATCCAAGGCATCTAGCACCACACCTACTGCATCGTCCATCGCTTCCACTAAACCCGCATACACGGGATTATCTTGCACTTGTCGAATCGGCAAAAAATGCCCCATTTCAAAGCCGCTTTCCGCTATGCCCATTTCATCCGCTTTTTGGCGATACTTATTCCACTTAGCTTGTGTGGTTTGAATCGGGCCATGCACGGCATAAAAAGAAAGGAAGGCGAAAAAGGAAGTATCCTGGTTATTTTGAATAAAATTAGCGGTCTCTTTGGCCAGGCGCATAGAAAGATTTTCTCCGTCTTTCTCATTTTCTAGATTGGGATTAGTCCAAGGCGAGAAATAGCCCCCAATCGGACTGCCTTTATCCCAACCTCCTTTATTGATATCAAAACCATGGTCTTTGGGCCAGGAGCCTTCCCCACCAATATGCCATTTACCCGCAAAGAAAGTACGATAGCCTTCTTCTTTCATAGCCTCTGGCATAGTAGTATAGGCGGCGGGTAATTTATGCACATATTCAGGAGGCAACAGCTTATTAAAGCGGCCAGCTTTCCGCCAATCTTCGCCCGTTTTGGCGCCAATCCAATCCGTGATTCCGTGTCGCGCGGGTGTTTTACCACTCATAATGCTAGCCCGAGATGGACTACACACTTGGCAAGCCGCATAGCCATTAGTAAACACCATTCCGTCATTTGCGATACGATCAATATTTGGTGTTTCATAATACTTACTCCCCATACAACTAAGGTCATGGTATCCCAAATCATCAGCTAGAATGAAAACCACATTGGGCGGTGGAGGAGTCGAAGGCACTTCTTCATTGCAGGAAAATAGCGATAGGCAAACAATAAATCCACCCAGGAGAGGTAGGCTTTGTTGGTTTATTTTTATCATTTTGTTTTTCGTTCGGTGCTTTGTCAAATCGGTATTGATCCAACAAAGCACCCATTTACCAATAGCCCATAAACTTACTATTTTTTTAGGCTAAATATTCCCTTCTTGCCTAAAAAAGGCCTGTACCTCAGCTCGTTTTAGTAATTCAGCCATATAGGCAAGCGCCCTATTATGTCCCAAATAGGGGTAATCCAGTTGTAGAAATCGGATTGATCCATCTTTCTGAGGTGCCGCTAAAATCGTACGGCCCAGGCGGGCATCAAAAATCCGAGAATTCACGATGGCATAGGAGTTTTGATCAGCCGTAGTAAAGCACATGTACTCAACTGGACGAGTAGAGGTCAATACCTTGCCTTGTCCGAGATAATGGGGATGATTGCGAGACAAAACGAGATTGTATTCTTCCTCATCATCTACATCTGTCAATACCAAAACATTAAAAAAGACTTGATGCGCATCTCCTTCCTGAAAGGTGCTTTCATTGTACTCATTTCTGCCAATCGAAAAAGCCCCTCCTTTAAGTATTCTGTCGCCGAAGGAAAATAAATAATCAATAGCGCCAGCAGCGCCTTGGTAGGGAGCCACTGGAAAACAGGCTTCCTCCATTGGAAGGAGAATGGTAAAGGGATCGCCATTGATATCCACCGCCAATAGTTTTTGATCCCATTGATTCGGATCAAATTGCTTTTCGTGATGCAGGCGGGCAGCTTCGAGAGTCCATAACGCATCGGGCATTGTTTCCTTTTTTTCATCCACCTGTGCAGATAACATTCCAATCGTAACAAATAGTAAAAACAGTGAAGACATTGATTTCATCATGGTATTTTATTTTGAAATCAAATGTAGGCGCAGACTGTAAGTTGACAGTCATGCAAGGGGGCGGAGAAAGGGTTTAAACCGGGGTGGATTTTCGGTTTTTCAGGTAGGAAAGGGCTTCTTTTCGGGACTTCACCCCTGTTTTGCGGTAAATATTGTTGATGTGTGTCTTGATGGTGGCATCAGAAACAAACAAGGCTTGGGCGATTTCTTTATTGGTTTTATGCGCACCAATCAGGTCGAGCACTTCGATTTCTTTTAGTGTGAGGGATTCTATTAGCGGAGCGGATTGGGAGCGATTTTGCCGTTTTACATACCATAGTAATGCAAAAACAAGAAATGCATTCAGCAACATGGAAGCCAACAGCAATCGACTATTACGGCGACTAACTAACTGTAGTCGTCCATAATCTTTAGATCCTACAAAATTACGCAGGCTTTGGAGATAGCTTTTCTGCAGACCTGGTGAATTCAATTCCTTTATCACTTTATTGTACCAATTTTCATTTCCTTCATAGGGAATTTGGCTAGCGGCAAGCGTGAATAAATTCAGCAGACCATCTTCTCTTTTCCTCATTTCATTTTGTGCAAATCCATCTATTTTCTGCGTCATCAAATCATTATGTTTTTCGCTTTGCGCATGGTCTCTGATAAATAGGAAGGAGTCTATCTTTATAGCCAAATCCATCACCAGTTTATTGGTCGAGATACTAGATTCCACCGTAGTGTTATTCAGCATAAAGGATGCCGATCGTATATCCAGGAAAATGGAATCGTGGTTCGTCAGTAGGAAATTGATATGTTTTCGGTTTTCAGGATAACTATAAAGGGCTACCGCTGTGCGATTTTTAAGTGCAAAATGAACACGATAAAAACCTAATCGATCCGAAATCTCATCGCCCGCAAAACGAAAGTAGCCCGATGAATCCAACTCCACTCCTTTTATAATCATCTCCGAACTTACGGCGTCAAAATCATCCCAATTCTCAAGTATACTGAGGTAGGCATAGTGGGTTGTGGCAATAGCAGGAAACCGCCCTTCTACCAAATACTGTCCCTGAAGTGGGACTCCTCCTATTCCAATCAATAACAGCAGGAGAAATTGAAACAACAACCCTTTTGATGGTTTCTTATTCATACCTATTAAAGTAAGAAATGATCTTTTATTTTTTGCGCCACCTTAGTCGCAGACAAGTCCGTATTATCAATTTTAAAGATCTCTTTATCAGGAAACTCATTCTCCCTTGAATTCATTCGATATCGCTTCTCATCATGCAATAATACTTTTTCGGATCGAGCGGTATCTCTTTTGGAAGCCTTATGGGCTAGTCGATGATCATCTTTGTTGCGGTCGATCCGGACAGCTAAACTGGTCGACAATTCTACCAAACAAATCTGCGCATCTACCGCTTTAAAAATGTCGATAATCCGATCTACATACGCTTCATCTTCTTTATAGTCGAAGGCCCAAACCAGGGTAAAGATCAGGCCTTCCAGCTCGCTTTTCGCCACTTCTTCAAAAATGCCAAAGCGGATGTTATCCACCAATTTACTAAAACTCGGTGTACCAAAATCAAAGAATTGATGGACCAGTTCAATCGACATATGGTTGTGAAAAAGTCTCAAATCGGTCAGCTTTGCCAATTCCTGGCCAACTGTCATCTTACCAACGGCTGGTGGCCCAACGATAATGACTAACTTCATAATTGAAAAGTTTCGAATAGTAGGAGAACGATCTCCTTAATTAGTTCATAAATTAGTATTTTTCATGCTTTGGCAGTTTAGGGCTTTTTTGTGAACCTCAAACGCTCTTCAAGTAAGGACTTACAACCTTCGACCTGCCGGACTATTACTTACACCACTTAAATATATTAAATGAAACGGTTTTACTTTCTATTTCTAATTACACTAGCCTCTTGTATCAAACAGGAGGTCAATCAAGAGGTCGCCCGCTGGGAGGAGCAGGCGGCTAATATCGAAATTATTCGCGACAATTTTGGCGTGCCACATATTTATGGAAAAACAGATGCAGATGCCGTATTCGGGCTACTATATGCACAATGTGAGGATGATTTCAACCGGGTAGAGCAAAACTATATCTGGGCTACCGGAAGATTAGCAGAGGTAGAAGGAGAAGAAGCCATTTATAGCGATTTACGGGCGCGGCTTTTTATGACCAAAGAAGAAGCTATTGCCAATTATGAAAGCAGCCCTGCTTGGCTAAAGGCGTTGTGTGATGCCTTCGCTGACGGAGCGAATTACTACCTATACACCCACCCTGAGGTCAAACCTCGTGTCTTAAAACGCTTTGAACCTTGGATGCCGATGTATTTTAGCGAGGGTTCTATTGGTGGGGATATTGAGCGCGTTTCTACGCGACGTATAAAAGCCTTTTATGAAGATGATGAATCGCTGTCGCTCAATGAGCATGGTGATGGCCTTGTTCACTTCGATCCAGATGATGAGCCGAGAGGTTCCAATGGCATAGCTATTGCTGGCGAATTGACCGAATCAGGTGACGCCATGTTACTCATCAACCCACACACTTCTTTTTATTTCCGAGGGGAGGTACATGCTGTTAGCGAGGAAGGGCTCAATGCTTATGGAGCCGTGACTTGGGGGCAGTTTTTTGTTTACCAAGGTTTTAATGAAAAAACGGGCTGGATGCACACCTCCACCTATACGGATGTAATTGATGAATTTGTAGAACAAGTCGAAGAAAAGGATGGTAAATTCCAGTACAAGTATGGGGATGAGATGCGGGATGTAGAAACGAAGGAAGTTACTCTAAAATACAAAGACGGGGAAGATGGCATGAAAGAAAAGACGTTCCCTATGTACCGTACACACCATGGCCCCATCACACATAAAATTGACGATAAGTGGGTAGCCACCGCTCTCATGTGGGAGCCAGTGAAAGCCCTGACTCAATCCTATACGCGTACTAAGTTGGCCGATCACGACGAATTCCGTGATATGATGAATATTCGCACCAACTCATCCAATAATACCGTCTATGCTGATGCCAGCGGAAACATCGCCTATTACCATGGAAACTACATCCCCATCCGGGATGAGCAATTCGATTATGCAAAACCCATTGATGGTAGTAATCCCGCCACCGATTGGCAAGGACTTCATCCTGTCGACGAAGCTATTGTCGTCCTAAATCCGCCCAATGGATGGATTCAAAATTGTAACTCTACGCCCTTCACTTCAGCCGCCGAAAATAGCCCAAAGAGAGAGGATTACCCTTACTATATGTCGCTCAATAGAGAGAATTTTAGAGGGATACATGCCATTCGCCTGCTCGAAGAGCGGAAGGACTATACGCTGGATAAACTCATCGATTTGGCCTATGAGCCTACCCTGCCGGCTTTCGAAGTACTCATCCCTGGCTTAGTCGCAGCCTATGATCAATCGCAAGATAAAGATCCCGCCTTAGCCGCTCCGATCGAAGTATTGCGCAAATGGGATTTTAAAACCTCTGCTGAATCTGTGGCGATGTCATTGGCCCATTTCTACGGTACGCTGTATCTAGCTGAAGGAGAAGCGCCAGAAGGAGTAGGGGGAATGGCACTCTTTAGCTACTATAGTCAAGAAAGTCCAATCGAAGAGCGACTTTCATTTCTGAAAGCCACCGTTGATAAGCTCACTGAAGATTTTGGAAAATGGGATACGCCTTGGGGCGAAATCAATCGTTTCCAACGCGTTAATGGAGATATTAATATGGCTTTTGATGATAGCAAACCGAGCTTACCTGTAGGCTTGGCATCGGGGCGCTGGGGCGCCTTGGCAGCCTATGGTGCACGAGGCAAGCAAGACCAGAAGAAACTCTATGGTACGCGAGGTAACAGTTTTGTGGCTGTAGTCGAGTTTGGTGATAAAGTAAAGGCCAAGAGTATGCTTGCGGGCGGACAAAGTGGAAATCCTGACTCGCCACACTTCTATGATCAGGCGCAGCGATATATTGATATTGAGTTCAAGGATGTGCCTTATTATAAAGAAGATGTGGAGAAAAGGGCGGAAGAAACGTATTCGCCAGGGAAGCGCCAGTAGCGACTCCATTTATTTGGTACGCTCGCTTGCTAAGTTGCAGGTGGGAAACACCTGCAACGGCGGGGTGGGAAACCTAGCAGGCCCACTAGGTAGGCACCTGCAACGGCGAGGCTACCCCGCTATCGCCGAGCATTTAGACTTCAGAAGTTAGCCTAGCCATTGCTGAGGGAAACTTCTGAAGTCTTTTTCTCTGAAAAGGTCCTTATTTAGACATCTTCGCAGCCTTTGCAATTTGCTCGGCATAACCCTCCAAAACCTCACCGAGGATAACAATTTGTTCCTGGGCTTCTTTGAAGTCGCGTTGCTCAATGGCCTCTCGGACACCGGGTAAGGTTTTAACCCCGTAACCTGTGTAAAAACCAGGTGCATACACATGATGCACAAACCAAGGGCGGCGAGGAAGACCATGCTCTCGCGTCAGGGCTCGTTCAATATTTTTCAATAATTGATTCAGTGATACTCGGTCTTTTTTGGCCGCTTTGATTCCATTCCCTTTAGCATAAGCATCCGCTTGTTGACTAATACTTCTTAGCCCATTTTGCAAGGGGGCAAAGTTCAAGAAAGGGACGGCTTCCTTGACAGCGGGAACCACAAAGGTTTGCGTCGGATCAGCAGCTAGGTCATATACGCCTCCTTCAATCAATTGATTTTCTTTCTCGGTTTTTAATCTCATTTGGTCTACCAATTCGGTCACTTCTTTTACATAAGTCGATAACGTCTTTGTAAAATGCTGAAACTCGAAGGGTAAAACTTCGGCACCGGCCAGGCGCAAGGTAGTACGGCCTGCTACTTTTACAAGTGTCTTCCCGTAATGAAAGCCTGGGTCTTTGAAGCGTGAGTAGTGTTCATAAGAGTCATACATGGTGTGGTACTCACCTCCTGAGCTCTCTCCTCCGAAACCGAAGTTGAAAGAAGCAATACCTAAGTGTTGGAAGAAAGGAGAATAATCGGAGCCTGAACCGAGTGCATACAAAGGGAAATGGTTTAATTTCTTACCGCCATTCACTTGGCTCAATGCGCTTCTTCGCTCCAATAAGGACACTCCTTTTTGCGGATCTTTTATTCCCCTGACTATCTGATTAAAAAACTTTTCTAGCGTATGTGAACCACCAGCAAATAAGAACCCACGACCAGTTCCATCCGTATTAATATACGCGACGGCCTTCTTTTTCAATTCCTCCGCATGCGTCTCTACCCATTCCGTAGAGCCAAGTAGGCCTGGCTCTTCCGCGCCCCAACCGCAATACACGATCGTTCGCTTTGGCCTCCATCCCGTTTTTGCCAATTCACCTACGGCACGCGCTTCTTCCATGACGGTTACCATTCCACTAATCGGATCATTGGCGCCATGCACCCAAGCATCGTGGTGATTTCCTCTAATCACCCATTCATCAGGAAATTCACTTCCTTTCAGGGTAGCGATTACATCATAAGCGGGCTGTAGATCCCAGTTGAACTCCAACTTCAAATGCACTTTTGCTGGGCCAGGGCCGATATGATAGGTAATAGGTAAAGCTCCTCTCCAGGAAGCAGGTGCAACTGGGCCCGTCATCGCTTTGAGCAAAGGCAAAGCATCATGATAAGAAATCGGCAAGACGGGTATTTTGGTCAAGGCGGGAGAGTCCTCGATAGCCAAGCGCTCGGCATCGTCGGTGGAGCCATAACCAGGCGTCAAGGGGTCGCCGGGGAATAGCGGTAAGTCCATCACGGCTCCTCGCTGTACGCCATATTCGTTTTTATACGGTCCTTCAGGGTAGACATCTCCTTGATAGTAGCCGTCGTCTTTGGGGTCGGAATAGATGAGGCAACCTATCGCTCCTTTCTCAGCAGCTACTTTGGGTTTAATCCCTCGCCAAGAACCTTGGTATTTGGCAATTACAATCTTTCCCTTAACATCGATGCCCCGCTTTTCTAATTCTTCATAATCGGCTGGCACGCCGTAGTTGACGAAAACGAGTTCGGCCGTCACATCCCCATCTATTGAAAAACAATTGTAAGGAGGGAGCGCTTCTTCGATTTGCGCAGAATAAGGATCGCCTTCTACGGGGGGTTCGGTCAAACTAGCGGTAAAGGTCGTTGGGGACACCATCTCTAATAGCCGAAGTTTAGGTGCTGTCTCTTATACACATCTCCGAGCCCACGAGACCGAGGCTGATCTCG
>CAJXUM010000013.1 GCA_913060855.1 uncultured Lewinella sp.
GATCAGCCTCGGTCTCGTGGGCTCGGAGATGTGTATAAGAGACAGCTGCTAATGGAATATCGAGACTGACCCACTTTTCGGTAGAAATAGTGGGGCTAGTGAAGGCCAATTCGTGTGAGGAATCATCTCCTCCTCCAAAGTTGCCATCTGCGCCAAAGTCAACCAACAATATCTTAAAGGCTGCGGGTAGATCTGTTGGATCTGGCGTCCAGATATCAATATGGAAGTGTGTCATTTCCGTCGCATTGATTTTCTCTGACTCCGTTAGAATACCAACAAAATTTAGCTGCTTGTATCTTTTTACGTCATCATCGCCGATTTTAACATCAGCTATCTGAGTAGTAGAGTTTTCCCAGAAAGGATTCCAGGTATCCACCACCACATCGGTGTACGCATTACTAAACATAGAAATCACACTGTCGGCACTAACCGTTGGCGTAGGAGCCGCTGTAGGGGGCAATAAAGCAGCACCTGATGCTTCTATGCTTAAAGAGCCAGCAGCGTCCAATTCGCCCAGAGTGGCGGTTACTACAGTAGTCCCTTCATCAAGAATTGTGACTGATCCTAATGCATTGACAGTTGCAGTCGATTCATTGGAAGACTTAAAGTCAAAATAACCAGGAGCCACGGTGGCTTTTAGGTCAATCCCTGAAGGTAGGTTGAAGGTAGTAGAAAGCCCGCCTATTTGTAACCTATCACCCGTCTCGGCGGATGTAGTCTGGTCTTGGCTTTCAAGAATCGCCGGACGAGGGTGGGCTATTGTCCCTAGTTTTTCAAACTTAACCTCATCAATCCAGAACGTATATCCCAAGCCATTTTCCGGTCCTTCAGAATAGAAAAACATGCCTCTCTCTTCTATAAGCTTAGATGCATCCGGGATTGGAATGTAGTATTTTTGCCAGTTGGCATTGATAGCAACATCATTTAAGGTAACTTGGTATTTAGCTTCGCCCAGGTCATTACCAAAGCCCAATACATCGATGTTTGCAGCTTTAGTACTTCTCGCCCAAAATGTTAGGGCATCATAACCGGAAAGATCCCGTCCTACTGAGGTGAAAAAAGCACCTCCTGCATAACTACCTTCAGGATCTTCAAAATCTGGAACAGCAAATCGCATGGATGCAGTTCCAGCGTACTTTATATCGGTATCTACCTCAAAGGCAGTTACCTTGGAGCCACCAAAGGCAGCATAATTTAAGCCTCCTGGGAATCCGTCAATGAAAATTTCCGCATCAGTTGGAAAAGTCGCTAATTCCAACTCATCAATTTCCCTATTACAGCTAAGTAGTAGGACAAAGAGGAAGGCGGCAGATAGTGTTATTGAAGCTTTAAATGTTTTAATAGCTTTCATCTCCCTTATTTTTTTGATTTACTTGGTAATGGTTCAACAATAAGTGACCTTTTATGACTACGGTTTCAAGATTTTACGGCGTTTTGTCGCCTTTAGTCTCAAAATAGTCGCCTCGAAAAGGCAAGGCCTATTGTTTGATCATTACTTACCTATGTTGAAGTGTAAATATGTTCTAATTTCCCATTCCTGACCATTGTCGAAACCTGGTGCTAATGGATCGCAAACCGCTGCACCAACCACATTCAATGCGGTAGTTGGGCAGTAGCGTGGAGAGTACTGATCCAATGCTCGCCAAGTACCGCGAATGCCTGCACGGGTATCGGGCATATCCAACCACTTTGGATTTCCTACTGTCGTAGATAGATCCAAACTCAGTTGCATAGGGAAGGTTAAGTTGAAATCTCGGTGATAATCATATGGGCCCCAATCATTCACTTTGGCCATAGCACTTACCTTCAGTTTCTTATAGATCATTCGCACATCAGAACCGAATCGCTCTACCAATCGTGGATCACTACCATTCGCCTGTGCCGTACCGCCATATAGATTGGCAATAATGCCAAAATCAGTACTGAATTTGGATACGATGCGGGTATGGATTTCCCAAAGATCTTTGGCGGGCGGTGAGCCAGGAAAAACCAATAAGCTCCGTCCGTCACCAGAAATACCGACACCAGCATCCTGGATCGTTGGCAAGTGACGGTACACAAAACCCGCACTAATGGCTAGGGGGGCATCTTCTACCATATCATTATCCCACTCATACATCCAAGTAGCGGGTGTAGGGTCAAAGGTGAGTAAGATTTCAGCGCCTACCGTTTCTCTATTTTGTCTTACAGCAAATGGATCATCCAGTATATTTCTAGGTCTACCAGGAGCCGCTACGTCAGCAGGAATGGGCTTAACCACGGGGCGCTGCCACAAGAAGTTGGGCGCAATTTGAAGGTTGCCGATTCCATAAGTAAATCCGGTTAGGAAGTTAAATTGATTGCCACTACCACTATCTTTTAATCGCCATCCAGTGAAAGTCCTAGTGTAATCGGCACCACCATTAGCAACCAAACCCATGGCGGCACTTTGTGCGTACCAGTTGAGTTTTCCGGAGGTGAGCGTGAATTTGATTTTTCCACCCCAAGTATCCTTAGCTTGGATTTGATCTTCGTAAGCGATGGACTTTCCTTCACTTTCATCAGCGATTTGAAACGTTCTACCCACGAGTGGTTGCCCTCCCCAGATACCACCTACTTCTACCCCTAATGGGCCCATTTCTGTCTTTACATGAACGGTAGCTCTTCGGGTCTGTGGAACAGGTACCGCAAAGGAACTAACCGCAGCGCCTGGCTTGTCCAAGTCTTCGTGGAACATAGCGCTGACATCATAGTGACCAAATTTCTTGGAATATTTCAACAAGACAGCAGGGTTGGCTCCCCACCATAATTCTGGTCCGAAGGCCGCTTTAAACCCAGATAGCGACTTCTTGCCTTCCATTTCAAAACCAAAGGGGGCATTACCATTGTATATATCGATATTTGGCCCGTAATTGGCTTCGGGATAGAGGCCGAAGAAATCTCCTTCATATCCCCAGTGATAGTGCCCGGTCCGGTAGAAACCATTCAGGTTAACATATTTATGATTCCAATTGAAATCCGCTTGATAAACACTTAAGCGATTGAGGTCGGTGAGCGCTAACGCACCTTGCGTAGTATTGACCGCTCGTGTTCGGCCACGATTTTCGTAGAATATTTGGTCAATCGGATTTTCTGCCACATTGCCCAATATGTTGAAAGCTACATTTACCCGAACATCATTAGTAGGATTGGCCTCAACGCCGATAAAGTAAGAAGCCATGTGATCAAATCCCAATTCATCAGGATAAGTTAAATTTGTAGGATCATTATCTTGTGGCGTAGTGATCATATCCCCACCCGTAAAAAAAGTTGAGATTTCCGCTCGGAGACTACTGATTCGCACTTTCTTGATGTCCTCAGTTACCAAGGCTGCTTTGTCTCCTCTAGCTTGGGCCACCGCATCCATCAATTGTATATTGGAAAAATGCGATTGAACGCCAGCCAGACCACCTTCTATGGTATAAGGATCTACCTCATGCGCCTTTTTCAAGGCATAATAAGCGGCTCTGGGATAAAGCTTGTATAAACCTCTTTCATTGGTTGGCCCCTTGGCACAGATACCAAACCATTCCTCATTCATATTATTTTCGCCTTCGATCAAGTCACGTCCATATCCTCCAGCTGCCCAGGAAGCATTATTGTCATGCACATCTAGGTTTTTGGTTTGACCAAATTTCCACCATCCATCACTGAACTGGAAGGTAAAACCACCCAAAGAGTTGCCTGCCTTTCCTAAGCCCGCTGAATTTTCATAGATCTCTTTCCAGTTGCCTACCATGTAATAGGCCTGAGAGAATTGATCTTCACCATTTTCTATCGCATTAAAGGCATCTGCCCCAAATTCTGTAAACATAATGGGTAGATTCAGCTTATCCTTAACTTGCTGGAAGGCATCACCAAATGAAATACCTCTATACATATTGGTACCGAGAATATCTATATCCTTACATTCTTCCACGATGAGTTCAATAAACAGGAGATCACCATTACAGATAGACACAGGGTGTGCGTTATCTAGTTTTTTCATTTCAAGCGTAGCTTCATTGAAGAGCTTGTACATGGCGCGAGCGCGAGTGGTTGACTCCCGATCTTCAATGGGAATATCTTCCGTTTCGGCTCCACCCCAAAAGAGGCCATAGTTGTTTTCGTTTCCTAGTAGATACAAAAGAAGACCTGGCGTGTCTTTGTATTCCCGGACCATAGCCTTAACTTCCGTAAGCAAGAGCTCCCGTGTTTTTGGGTCTGCATATTCTGTATTGGCCACCCAGTTACCATCTATGGTAAGTCCATAGCGACCAAAGGAGTGATTGAGCATCGTGTAGATGCCGTACTTTTCATAGATGTACTTAATCCATCTAGGTTGTACACCTGTATACTGACGGATAGCATTGACCCCCATGTTTTTCAGGAAGGACATTTCTTCGTCCAAGGCGGCCCGGATAACGTCGTCAGGTTGTTTCCATAAACTGTAGGAGAAATTGGTACCAATAGGGAAGTAATCCCAGTTCATACCATTGATCATGAAATCTGAGCCATTTACGACTAGCTTCATGCCATTATCGTCGTTGACAACTGATACTTGGTCGGCCTGAGCGACGAGTGAAGTTGTGAACGAGAGTAAGAGGAATTGTAGAAGGATTTTTTTCATTTTACCTATATTTAGATCATTGATGCCTATTCAATATCGTTTTGCCACCTCATTTCTTCTCTAAGCAAATTTTCCTACGGCCCCGTGGTACTATTTTGATCAAAATTAGAAGGATTTTATCCATTCGCTTAAAAAATCCCCTCAACAATTCTTTCGTCATTTTATTTAATGACTACGTCAAAAGTGTGTGCGAATTATCTTAAGTCGTTGATTATTAATTATATTTGTTGAATACAAAATTGCACATGGATAAATTTTATTACACCACTAGGTACATCTGTTGCACAATGTTTCTCCTCTTACAGGGGCATTGGGCAGAAGCTTTTTTGGGAAAATATCCTATTGAAAATTTCAGTCCAACAGAATATAAAGCAGGAATTCAGAACATCGATTTTGCTCAAAACAGAGATATGACCCTTTTTGTTGCAAATAATTTAGGTGTGCTTTCTTTCAATGGTAATGAATGGACCAGGCATGATTTCAGGACAGGAAAGAAGAAAAGGTCCTTAGCATTTGATGAAAATACCGACCGTTTGTATGTCGGTTCCCAAGGAGAATTTGGGTACTTTGAGGAAGATTGGGAGTATGTATCATTGGTCGACAAAATACCAGAAGGCGAAAGGGACTTTGACGAAGTTTGGGATGTATTCTTGATCGGCTCACAGGTTTATTTCTGTACATTCCAGGGGATTTATGCCTATGATGGGACGAAAATGGCGGTGATCCAGCATCCCGATGGATTGGAGCGATCGTTCTATACCAATGGAAAATTATTTACGCAAAGCCAGCGCGGCAAGTTATTTGAAGTGGAAGGTAATCAACTGGTTCAGCCCTACCCGCAAAATGTGGTCAATCAGATTATTGCGGGTATTGTACCGCAGGATGGAGGCTATTTGTTGTTTTATAATTCCGGACAGATTGAATTGACCACTCCTTTTGGCGTTACCCAACAATATGAGGAGTTGATGGGGGCACTGAAAGAAACGTACGTCAATCATATCCTTCAATTATCCGATACTCGCTTAGCTATTTCCACGCAAACTTCCGGTTTGTTTTTATACGATTTGCAAGAATATACCTTCGAGAAAATCGGCACCCAAGAAGGCCTAGCCACGAATGTCTGTTTGCGTTCCTTTCAGGATTATGCCGGGAACCTTTGGGTCGGGATGCAAAATGGAATAGCATTAGTACATATCAATTCGCCGATGCGACTGCTCAACCAGGAAATAAACATCCAGGGAAGCGGTTATGAGGCTTTTGAGACAACGACAGGCACCTATTATACCACCTCAAATGGGATTTACTATTTGGCAAAAGATGCCACTCAATGCCAATTTCTACCGGGAGCTGAAGGGCCAGCTTATGGTATGCAGGAGATTGCAGGCAAGCTTTATGCGGGGCATCATACCGGCTTGTTTTTATTGGAAAACGGTACCGCCAAGCGGATAGCCTCCACGGATGGTTTGTGGCAAGTAAAGCAATTGCGCTCCAGTCCCGAATTTGCCATTGGAGGTACCTATTCTGGATTGTATCTTTTTCGGATCAATGAGAATAAGACCTTAGAAGTGGTACAAAAGATCAAAGGCTTCGGTGATTCAAGTCGTTTTTTTGAAGAAGACCAAGAAGGCAAAATCTGGGTGGGGCAATATTATAAGGGCTTGTATCAGCTGGTTTTGTCGGAGGATATGACCCAAGCTACGGTCAAGCAGGTGTCAGAGGATTCTGATTACCCAATTAATGAACAACTCATACTGAGTAGCATAGATGATGATCTTTACTTGGCCACTAATGATGGCTTATACCTGTTGGCAACGACAGATGGTACCGTCACGGAGGCAGAGATGTTTTCTAAGCAGATCGGCCGGCAACCTGTGTATCTCTTTGCGCAGGATAATAAAAACCATGTCCACGTATTGACGGACAATAAGGTAGGTTTTTACAAACAGATTAGTGCCAATAATTATGTGTTTATCCCGTCTTCTCTTTATCAGTTGCGCTATCAGCTGAACAATGACTTGTTACATGCTTCCGTAAATATCAAGGAGGGGGTGTTGTTTTCTGCCAATGAAGGCTTTATTTATTATGATCCCAAGTTGGAAGATCCCTTGAAAATCCAAGAATCTTTGGTGATCAATCAAGTATTTAGTGTAACAGAAGACCGGACCTTATACGTCCGAAGGTCATTTAGGGAAAAACCCAACCATCTAACGAACTTGGTGATTAGTTCAAAAGCCAAGGTCTTGAAAATTGACATAGAGTCATTTCAGTTCAACAACCTAGGGGACCAACAATTTCGGTACTTGTTGAAAGGTTTTGAGGAAGAATACGGTGCATGGACCAATACCGCCACCAAGGAATATACCAACTTGCTAGAAGGGGAATATGAATTCTCTGCTCAAACCCGCAATTACCTCGGGCAAATTACAACTAGTCAGACCTTATTGCTCACCGTAAAGCCGCCCTTGCATAGAAGTCTTTTAGCCAAATCTCTATACGTAGTACTCGGACTTGGGGCCTTGTTTTTAGGTTTTAGGTTTCAGCGGCGACGCTATAAACGCAAAGCAGAAAAGATTGAAGCAGCCAAGCAATCTGAACTTGCCGTCAAGCAGCAAAAACTCATAGAAATAGAGCAACAAAAGGAAGAGGAACTCTTGCAACTAAAGGAAGAAAAGATGGAAAGCGAGCTTCAACATGTCAATAACCTTTTGGCCGCTTCTACGATGAACTTGGTGGTGAAAAATGAATTCATAGAAGCCATCAAAGAAGAGCTGAATACCGTTAAACAGAAAGGAAAGACGGTGGAAACCAAGCAAGCTTTGGAGCGAATCGTAAAAGAAATTGATACCACACTTAGACTGCAAGAAGATTGGGAGCAATTTGAATATCATTTCGACAACGTGCATCGGGATTTTCTCACTCGCCTGAGGGCCGACTACCCTGATCTTTCTCCGAATGAACAAAAGCTTTGCGCTTTTTTACGACTCAATCTAAATACCAAGGACATAGCTAATCTTTTGCATATTTCTTTGCGAGGAGTGGAGGTGGCGCGCTATCGTTTGCGCAAAAAACTGGAGCTGGATAAAGGGCAAAATCTATCGAAGTTTATTTTGAAGTATTAGGTGCTGCGTCTGCAGGCTGAATCTTATTGACTTAAAAACATAGAAATGATCAGAGAACCGATAAACGAGCCATCGCTTTGGGGCTATTCTACCCCTTCCCATTTGTCAAAACTTGTCTATATTGCACACCATAATATTGCAGTATGATTTGGCGAAAAATCCTGAATAGACTTACTGGTAAAAAGACCGGGGTACTCATTTACGTTGTGGAAGTATCACTGATCATTGTTTCCATATTGGTCGCTATCCAAGCGGATCGATACCAGCAAAACAAAAGGAATGAGATTAAGCTGGACAACTATATCCAGTCCATGTATCAGGACCTATTGAAGGACCACGATCGCAATCAAAATAACCTGGCCGATTGCCAGAATGATATCAAAAACATTGAGCGTAGTTTAAGACTTAGTCAGATCAACCAAGACGATAGCTTAAGTCTGGCATTGCGGAACCTAGGCGTGGTCTTTACCCGGGGGGTATTCCGTGCTTTCCCGCCTACCACTTTTGATATTATGCTGCAGTCAGGGGATGCCGCCCTAATCAGAGACCTTGATTTCCGTAATAAATTAGCTTCTGCTTTTTCTTTCCGAGAGGATTATATCAAAAAGGATTTATTGGATTTCGATATCCAGACGAGAGAAATGTCAAAGATTATGGCCCAATATGGCAATCTTTCTTGCATGTTTACTAGTAGTGAATTACATGCTTGTCTAAGAGACCGGGAAGGCTTTATGGCGAACTTTCACAATGACCTTTTTACTTTTCTCAGAACTGCCCAAGTCAGGGCCTTTCACCTGCAGATTGCTATCCAGGGCTTTGATAAAACGATCAAAGAAATGGAAGAGTTATATGGTTTTAAGCAAGAGGAGGTGGCAGAGGAAACTCAATAGTTTTGCCCAAGCATGCTCTAAGCCTTTGGTCCATACTGTCTTGTCCTCAACAGCAGGCGGCCAATGCGCACCTTTAAAAAATTTATTCATTTCCATACTTCAACTAGCCATAACAAAGGTGTTAACTGTTTCTCGGTTTCATCAAAAGGGCTTAGCCAGTTATACATTGGTCACAAAAAATTCCATTCATCACATCTTATTCAAACCTGATTGCTTTTTGGAATAGCTTTGGCAAACATCAAAAATGAAAAGTATGAAGGTTAAATACTTTATAGGCCTTTTATGCCTCTTCCTGTTAATGACAGCATGTGAGCAAGGGGCAACGCATACTGATAGTGTCGAGCAGACTTCCAAAGCAGATGACGCATCCACCCAGAAGGGTAAGAAGGAGGAAGCCAAAAAGGGAACACCTGATTTAGCCCCCAACTTCAGCCCTGCCAATGCTGAAATAGCTTATTACTCTTATGTTGGTGAAGATCGAACAATGGCCAGAATCTTTGTTTCAAACTTAGATGGCAGTGAATCTCGTGAGATATCCACTTTAGACTCGCTAGGCTTTCATACCGAACCCAAATGGTCAAGGGATGGTAAACGGGTAGCCTATACCAACTTTCTAGCAGAAGGCGCTCGAATGATGGTCGTAGATGCAGACGGGAAAAACTTTACCCAATTGGCCAAGGTCACAGATGATGGGTTCCATATGTTCTCTTCTTGGGATTTATCAGGAGAAGGATATTTTTTCTTCCACTGGCCGAAAAGCGGTTTTACACCTGATGCCTATTATGCCAAGGGCGATCAGCTAGAAAGACTGACCCACAATGGAAAGACCAACAGGCCCCAAATGACAGCTGAAGGTCTACTTTATGTAAATCGTGTAGAAAGCGAGAATCCGTACGTTGCTACAAAACAATTGTATGACCTGCAAAATAAAAGAGTAATAAAGGATATTCCTGACTTAGAAGGTGAATTCATAAGCGGGCGTTATTCCGTCAAAGGAGTTGAAAATGAGGATTCTACCACTTTTGTCTTGGAAGACCTTCAAGGTCAAGATTTAAAAGAGTTGGGAACAATTCCATACAAAAAAATCCTATTTACCACAATCGACAAGAACCTGGAGTACGTAGCCTACAATACTGACTTTGCAGATGGCGCCGAAATTCATTTGCTTAAAGTATCGACTGGAGAAATCATCAAACTGACCAAAAATTAAAGATTCTCTGGTGATTTTTGTGTTTTTAAATCAAGTGAAAGGAAAAGAGATAGCTTCCGATGGTCGCTTTAGTCGCTCACTTTCATTTGACCACAGAAATTGTCAGAGAAGGAAACTAAAACCTTTCCTATGAATTTAGCAGCCAGACTTACTATTCTATTCTTCTTTATCGTAATGATGGTCAATGGCCAAAGTGAAGTGATTAAACTAGACTTTGCAGGAAGAAAAATACCAGTTAGAATAATCTTACCTGAAGGATATACTGCCAATAAAAGCTACCCCGTCTTGATCGGCCCAGGGCTTGATAACGGGAATCTTGACATGGGTTGTCGGTATTTTGGTACACAACCTAAAAAACAGGGGTGGATTTTGGTAGAGAGTTCCATTCATATGGAGGACCGTAAGGCAGTACGCCTACTCCTAGATTATTTGGAATCAAATTACAATACGGCTAAAACCTTTATCCTCGGTTTCTCTGCCAATAGTGTGGATGCCTTTAGCATAGCCTCCATTTATTCTGATAGAATTGATGGAATAATCGGAATGCCAGGAAATCCAAATCCCCGAAGTATCCAAAAACATAAAAATCAGCAAATTTTGATGATTGTGGGAGAACGAGATACACATTGGAAAAAAAGAGCAGAAAGCGCAAAAGTTGCATTAGACAAGGCAGCTTGTCAAAGTGAATTGGTGATTATTCCTAATGGAGGACATATCTTGGATGAACTGGCAGGGGAGGCCTTGTTTTCAATTTTGAAAAAGAAGTTACAGCTTAAAAGTCATTAATGCACTTCTGAGCATGCTCCTCATTGATCTGGAAAAAACTTCATCAGGCACTACTGGCAAGGAATTGGATTCCAGCCTAAACCAGCCACTCTTAGAATTAGCATTACAGGATTCAACGGCATATGAACTACCTTTGCCTAGAACACAATTACGGAAGAGATAGGACCGATTAAGTTATTATTTTACTTTCCCTTGCCCACCAAAACCCGCTTGGCCAAACGCAATTCTTCCGCCTCGTATTCCTCCAGGATTTCATTCAGAATGCGTCCCACTTTGGTACAGATTCTGATGGTTTCTACTTTTGGCCAAGTCGCCTTCTCTCCTTTATTGATCAACTCACTTAACTCTTCGCGAGTGAGGGATGATAATAATTTGGAAGGCTTGATGACGCTGAAATCTGCCTTGATATTGATGTCTCCGGTGTAATCCTGTTGGACCACCGAATTGATGGTATTAGCCACCAATGCTAGCGTCGGAACGTATTTAAAAAAGGGCTTAGCCATGGTATAATTAAACTGCGTGGTCTCTTTAATGACCGCAGAGCCAAACCGAATCATGGGGGCCAGAAAGTTATTGCTTTGAAAAGGAGCGTTGGCAAAAGGCAATACCAATGGATTAGTCAAGCTCACGATAAAATGATTGGCACCAAATAATCTCGCCAAACGCTTAGAAGGTAAATCACTAGACATAGAGCCATCTACCCACTTTCTAGAAGGTAAATAGGCTTGTACTTTGCCATCCTTGTTTTTGGCAAAGAGCGTAGCCGGTGGGAAAACACCAGGTACAGCACAAGAAGCCATTAAGGCAGAACGAATCAATACATTAGGAGAGGCAATGGCATTGAGCAAACGAGATTTTTGTTGCACGCCGTGCGGAGAGACCGAAATATTGATTTTGCGACCTGTAAGCTCATACGCTTCCTGAAAAGTCAGGTTTGGGATGATATTATTGACCACTGATTCCAAATCCTTGATGCCTAAGGAACTTCTTTTCTCCGCAATGCTTTTGAAGATTTTGGCTTCTTTTTCGATGACCTCCAACATGGTTTCTTGGTCTAAGAAATCAATGAGTTCCTCATCGGTATGTGTACCTGCCAAAGCGGCGAATATCGCCCCTGCGCTTGAACCTGAGATTACATCCGGTATTAGCGTATGTTGTGCCAATACTTTTAACACACCACCGTGGAAATTACCCAATTGACCGCCACCACTCAACATTAAAGCCGATTGCCCAAAACAATGACTGGCCCGTCGAAAGAAATCCAATTTATCTTCAAAACTGATGTTATCATTATTATTATCGGCGATATGAAGAATCGCGTCCGCCACCTCATCTACATAGTCGACAATCAACTGCTTGGTGCCGAAGAGCGCCTTTTCATATAATTCAGGATTTCCCATTCCTCCCATATTCCCATGCACCCCTTCATTCAAGGTAAACAACAAGCCATGGTCATCTCCCTGCTCTCGATAGGCACGCAAAGTTTCGAGACGTAGATATATCTCATCATTATCGAATAACTTACTGTAGTTTACTTGTTTCCAAGCGCCCATTCCTGAAGCATCGTCATATTGCATGGCCAGCTCTTTCCATTCTTCATAACTTTCTGCCGCATGGAGCCCTTCCTTAAGTTTATTTAATCGTTTCGAATACATCTGTTTAGGTTTTGTGGAATTGGGTGAAATCAAAGCTTCCTTTTCATCCTCAGCTGCAATGGCATAAACGTACCCCTTTTGCAGCAACATGCGTTCCCCCTCCCTTATATAAACAACTTGTCCATGAGTAATAGTTGCTGCTTAGTAGTTTGACGGAAATAAACGTTCCAATTTTCTTTTCAAGGTTTTTGAAATTTTACACGCAATTTCCTTTTAGTCAATTGCGTGTAAAATTTCAAAAACCGAAAATTGGAACATTTATTTTTTCTCCGTCTCTTAGCTGAAAAATCACTTCACCACTCAATATAAGTGTGGAGAGTTACAATTGGGTTACAAATCAGAATTATTGTTCTTTTGGTTTTCGATAAGTATCCATTCGCTGCATAGCCTTGCCTTCATATTTTCGGAGAAGTTGCCAGCGGGGCCGTTCTAAAGTTAATTCCCATTCAAATATCTTTTTATAGAGAGTTTTAACCTTATCAGGGTAATTGATTGCCTTTCATTTGGTGATCCTGCCGGGAATTGGTACTTCTTGTATGTGACCTTTTATAATTCTAATGGCGATTTTCTTGACCAAGGCATATTTCCTATAACGATCGGAAATGTCACTAGCACAAAGTCTCCTATTGCTACTCGACGGCTAGAAATATACCCTAATCCGTCTGCCTCAATGCTTACCATAAAGCCAGTAGGTAATTTGAAGAATGCTTCGATATACCTTTTTTCTTCCGCTGGGAAAGTGGTTCCGCTACCAAATCCTATTACTAGATCCACTACGATTCAGCTAAATGTGGCTCATCTCCCTAAGGGCTTTTATATCATAAAATGGGTGTCAGATGCAGTCTATACCGCCTCATTTATCAAGCAATAGTACCCTATACAATGTGAACAAGTATTCCGTTATACAATGACTCTGTGGGTAAGTTTTTTTGCACTGTTTACGAATTTGAATCCGCTTCTAGTGCCAAGGAATTACAACCTACCGAACAGCTATTTCATTTCCAGACGGCTTACCATTTTGCAAGGGAAATAGAAGCCCTAGATGAGCTCGTCTTGGCGGTACTAGGAACAAGCTTGCCTGAATTACCAGCGTTCAGGTAGAAGGGCTTGCCGGTAATTGAAGCCTGCCTGCAAATTCATAAGCTGAAAAGCGCTGGAAAGGCTTTGTCATCCTCTTGTTTTTTTGGATATTACAGACCATGACAATAGCGGTGATTCATCTCGAATCACTGGAAATACCTAATTACATAACATGAAATTAGTATCACTCATTGCTTTATTGGCCGTATGCACTAGCTTCAACGGCTGGTCTCAAAAAACGGCTATTGATAGCACTAGAATAGTCAAGGTGCTCTCCTTTAATATCCTGCATGGCGCAACGACTAAAGGTGATTTTGATTTAGAAGCCATCGCCAAAGTGATTATTGATGTGAATCCTGACTTCGTGGCTTTACAGGAAGTCGATTACCAAACCAATAGGGCTCAGAAATATGATTTAGCGACCGAATTGGGTTGGCGTGCAAAAATGGCACCCTTATTTGGTCGGGCCATGCCTTATGATGGGGGAGAATATGGAGAAGGCGTGCTGTCTAAGCATACTTTTTTACAAACAAGAAATATTCCTTTGCCTTTTACACCAGGTGACGAACCTAGAGCGGCACTAGAAATTACGACCGTTTTACCCTCGAAAGATACCATCTCATTTATAGGTACACATTTGGATCACTTAAAGAATGAGGCCAATAGGATAATGCAGGTAAAACAAATCAATAAGGTGTTTGCTTCCAATCCTTATCCCACCATTCTAGCTGGTGATCTAAACGCTGAACCTGAGAGTACACCCATGAAGATTTTGGAAGAAATATGGGCAGCTTCTTATCGTCATGATACTTTGTCCTACACCTACCCCTCCAAGGATCCCGTCAAGAAAATTGACTACGTTCTGTTTTATCCAGCCAATAGATGGAGAGTGCTGGAAACAAGAGCAATTGAAGACCCCATTGCATCAGATCACTGTGCTTACTTGGTGATTCTTGAGCTACTAGCGGAATGAAAAATGCAAGGGAGCATAAAATATTTTCCTGAAAATAAAGTGCTTAAAGATCAAATACTACTATGCAAAAAAATAACCCACTCCATGGTGTCAAGTTGGCGGACATATTAGAATTCCTGCATAAAAAATATGGTTGGAAAGAATTGGGCGCTAGAATAAATATTCGCTGCTTTACGGTTGATCCATCGATGAAATCCAGCCTTAAATTTTTGCGTAAAATACCATGGGCTCGTCAGAAGGTTGAAGAATTATACTTGGCAACCATTGTTTAGGGGCCTGTTGTTGGATGTTTGCGCTTGAACGGTTTGAAGCCACTTAAGCCTTCAAAACCTTTGTCGCCGCAACCAAACTTATTCCCATCAAGCCTACTAGGAAGATTGAGCTTTTGAATAAAAACGATAAGTTGATCATTTGAACGATTGGCTCAGCAATAATGGGCGATAAAAATTGACCTGAAAACAAACAGGCGGTTAAAATACCCATGTTTTTTCCTCGTATTTGGTGAGGGCTGAGTTCCAAAACCCAAAAATTGAGATTGGCAATGAATAAGCCTAAACCTAAGCCCGCCAAAAAAACGGAAGCTAAAATGGCCCAGAATGCCATCGAACTTCCGGTTAGAAAATACCCTGTACCCATCATTAATAATGCGGTCCCAGCTACCTGCAGAAAGGAGAACCTCTTTTTGATATGAGAATAGAAAAAGGAGGAGAATACGATTCCCAAAGCATTAACCGCTAAGGCATTCCCTGAGTAAGAAGGAGCTGGAAGGCCAATAGCATCCAACAAAAAGGGTAATTGAGTGGGCATTAAGTAGAATAAAATCATGACTGCTGTACCAATGGGAAATAACACTTTTAGCAATCGATGCGGAGAAGGCAAGGATTCACGGTCAGTGGTGAGGTGTGATTGGGGTTCTTTCAAAAAGAGAAAAATCAAAGGAATGAGCAACAAGGAAAACAAGTAAATCAGAAATGGAATTCGCCAATGCAGTGTTGCTAAGAACCCACCCAAGCTCATGAAAACAACGCCCGCTAAACCGATGAAGGCGGATTGATACCCTACAAACTTTCGGCGAGATTCTCCCTCGAAATAATCTCCAATTAAGGTGGCCGCAATGGTCATAATAATGCCAATGGACACACCCAACAACATTCGTCCGCTTAGTATTAGGTATAAATCATTTAGAAAATAGCCTGAAGTGCCGCCAATGGCATATCCAATCAAACCTATATAAAGTAATCTTAGGCGACCAAATTGGTCAATGTAGTTACCCGCAAATGGGGCAATAAGGGCGATGAATAAGGCTGGAATAGAGAGGATCAACTTGGAAAGCAATTCGACCTGCGGAAAATCCTGGAATTCAAGCGCTATATCGGGAAGGCTCGGCGCAATGATAGCGGCTGCCATCATGGTCAACATGCTCAGTAGAAGAAGCGTTAGTTTCAGTCCGTACATTTCTGTGGTCTATTAGGCTTTATGCTAAAATAACTTGTATGGAGCTAAATTATCTTTTAAAGCAAGCCTTCGTTCTTCATCAGTCGCGTAGCTATGACTATGCTCCTTCTTTGAGCCTTGCCTTGCTTTAAAATCTTAATTTCCATCCTTATACAACCTATTTCAGCATAAAGCCTATTCTCAATGGAAGTTTACCGGTTAGCCCTTTGACAAACGAATAACCGATAAACTCCTCACTATCTTGTTACATTTCTCCTGTTTTCAACCAATGCGCACAAGCAGTACCCAACTTCTCTACGGCAATGCGGTCATATTCATCCGATTCAGCTTGAGATAACACCTCTCTCCATCGGCCATTTTTACCTTTATGGATAAATGTTTTAGCTCCTCCTTCCCAGAAAATACCACCCAAGGGCACACTACTACTGGCATTGTTTTTCATATAATTAAAACTACAATGCTCTAAAATAGCGTCCCAATTCGATTCATCGATGGGGATGTCCAAGAACGCGGCGATTTTGCGAATTTCACCGGGCATATCCTCTTTTAAATTGGAAAAATGCACGAAATAGACATTCGGCAAATTCCGAAATTCCCACCAAGATTTTACATTTTCCCACTGTGACCAAAAAGGGAAGCCATCCTTTTCGAGCCAATTCTGAAAGTATTCTTTGATGTCGCCTTCCGGTTTGCCAATTGGAGGGCCCACCAGGCCTGGCGACTTATTCAAGGCGTCGTACCACGCCTCATTGGCGGTGCTGTGGTGATTAAATAAACTCCAAACGACATCTCGGCCGTCACGTCCGATATAGATGTATTTGGCTTTTTCCGAAAAGACCAAAGCATCTAGCGGAAGGTGTGTTTTCAAGAATCGTCGATGCGTTTGCGCCTCGACCATTCCCATTTTGACTGGAGGAGGGGGAATTCTCAAATCCATCCAGGGGGACATATCAGCAACGGGCAAACCCGTTTGTCCATTAAAGATTAATTGAGAGATAATTTGCTGCATCCAAGTCGTTCCAGATTTGGCATAGGTGGAAATGATGATGTCATCATCGCGGAAAGGAAAGTCATTCCAAATAGTAGAATCGAAATGATTGCTGTGAATTTCCCTGGTTTTCTGAGGGGAAGTCTGATGAGCCATAAGTAAAGAAAATTTGTTTAGGTGATATTTATAAATATAAATAGCTAGCAAAAGGACTTATCCCATGGCTATTGGGCATGATCCTTAGGTGAAAACCATTATATATCTGGTCTGCAAAGTGCAAAACATGAAAAACTAGGAGACTAATTATTTTTGAAGGAGACGGGCAATACTAAAAGCTCAAATTGGAATATTGGAGTACCCCTTAATGCTTTTAAATCGAAGTTGTTAAAACTGAATTTGTTGCCTGCAAATTCAGTGAATAAACTTATTAAAAAAAATAGTACCTGTCTCTTATACACATCTGACGCTGCCGACGAAGAGGATAG
>CAJXUM010000014.1 GCA_913060855.1 uncultured Lewinella sp.
GTCATAGCATGTTTTCCAATTTCCGATTTCCAATTTCCGATTTTCCAAGGCTCAATAAGCTAGAAAATAACGTTTCGGAATAGAGAAGCAGTCTATATGAAAAACTGTTAATATACCCTGACACGCTATGCTGCTTTTACCCTAAATAATAACTTATAAAGGACGGGGACAAATAATAAGGTGATCACTGTGGCAAATAAGAGCCCAATCATAATCGAAATCGCCATGGGTTCCCACATCAGGCCACCGCCCAAATACAATGGAATGAGTCCCAAAGTAGTCGTAAATGTTGTCAGTATAATCGGACGAAATCGCTGTTGGGCCGCTCCCACAATCGCATCGAAAGGCTGGCGACCAAATTCATCCATTTCTATCTTGATCCGATCTATTAATACAATTGCATTATTAATCACGATCCCGGCTAGTGATATCACTCCCAGGAATGCCATAAATCCAAAGAAGGAGCGAAATAAAACGAGTCCCAAAATCACACCAATGAGCCCCAAGGGAATCGTACTAAGTACAATAAATGTCTTTCTAAAGGAATTAAATTGGGCAATAAGCAGCAGTAAAATAATAAAGCCTGCCAATGGCAACTTGGCGGCAACGGCCCCCATCGCCTCTGCACTTTGCTCCGACTCCCCTCCCAAACGAAAAGCGTAGCCTTCTTTCCAAGTTTGACTCATCTCGGTCAAGGCTGGACTCAATTTATCCGTAATATCCGAGGCCGTAAATCCCTCTCTGGCATCACAACTGATGGTCACCGTTCGATAAAGATTACGTCGCTTAATTTTCGCATACTGCCAATCCGGTACAATATTGGCCACCTGGATTAAAGGGACATTACTGCCTGAGTTTTGAGAAAAAATATTCACCCCATCCAATTCCCGAACATCGATCTCCTGACTCCCCTCATTACGCATCATGATAGGTATGTTGTCTTCTCCATAACGAAAGGAACCCGCATTATACCCACTGACAGCCGTTTGTAAAGAGATGGCAATATCCTGGTTGGTAAGGTTGGCTCTATTGGCTTTGTCCTGGTCAATATCGATGACAAATTTCTTAATTTTCGGACCCCAGTCGTCTTTGATATTCTTCGCCCCTACGATGGCATTCATCGCTTGTTTGACTTCTTCCGTCAGCCGGAATAATTCCTCTGGTGAATCTCCAGACACTCGCACTTCCACATCGGAACCGCCGCCGCCGCCGCCCGCTAAGGGAGCAATCCGTACATCTGCATTAGGAAAAGAGGCAAAACAGAACTCGTCCAAGACTTTGATGACTGCTTCATTATCAGCATAGCTACTTGTGTTGAGCAGCATATGTCCATAGCCGGAATTGGCTTCTCCAGGCTGATAGCCCAAATCATAGGATTTGGGGCCTTCTCCGACAAAAGCCGTCCAGTCTACAATTCCACTCGATCGATCATCCGTAACAATTAGACTCTCTTTGATATAATCCTCGATTTCTTCTATAACGGCAGTCGTTCGTTCTATTTTCGTACCTAGTGGAAGATTTAAATCCAGGGTCACCAAGTTGCGATCACTATCAGGAAAAAAGATAAAAGGTAGGGTGGGAAAAAGCATCAGTGAACCAACGAACATTCCGATAATCAAAGCCAAAAACAAGACCGGCCATTTTAAGGCCCAAAGCAGCAAATCTTTGTAATAATCATTGAGTCGATCAAAGAAATCCTTCTTTTCTGGCTCAGCTGTTTCCGAGTCTGTATTTTTCTGTTTCACCTTCACTTTGATAAAATAAACACCCAACATCGTCACCATCGTCATGGCCAATATCCAAGAGGATAGTAATGCCAAACTGATCACACTAAACAAAGGTCCCATGATCTCTCCCATGGTATTATCGGCCAAGAAAAAGGCTAAAAAGGCAGCTGAAGTGGTAAGAGACGAAACCAGTAAAGGAATCATTAATTCCTTGGCTGAATCTATGGCGGCCTCTTTCGCAGGCACCCCATCTTCCATTTTCACCATGATCGACTCAGAAACGACTATCGCATTATCCACCAGCATCCCCAGGGCCATAATCAAAGCCGCCAGCGAAACCTGATTTAAGCCAATGTCGAAGGTATTCATCAATAGTAAGGTCATGACCATGGCCATTGGAATCAAACTAGCGACTACCAGCCCCGTTCGGATGCCTAGGAAAAAGAGCATCACGACCAATACAATACCGACCGACTGTATAACATTGCTAATAAAATCCTTCACTTTTTTATCGACGTAATAGTCTTGGGTAGCGGTTCGGTTAATGCTGAGCCCGATGGGAAGAGTGGCATTGTATACTTTGATTCTTTCATCGATCACTTCTCCCAGTCGAATCAAGTTGGCACCTTCTCGCAACGCAATGGAAATGGCCAAACCGGGATTGCCATTGATCTTCACCGTTTTTTCGGTAGGGCTCTTATAGCTCCGCGTAATTTTTGAGATGTCTACTAATTCCACGGTCTCACCATTCCGACCGACTGGAATCAGGGTTCGTTCCAAATCTTCGATTGATTCAAAATTACCCGTCGGTTCCAATACAATGCGTTCATCCTCTAGACTCACCTGTCCTCCCGAAAAGACAATATTAGTAGAGGCTATAATATTACCCAATTGGCCCGCACTTAAACCGATATCAGCTAGGCGAGCATTATCAAATTCTACATAGATTTGTTCTTCTTGAATACCACTTATTTCTACCTCAGCCGCATCGTCTAACTTGACTAAATCATCCCGAATATCTTCCGCATATTGCTTCATTTCATAAAAGGAAAAACCATCCGCTTCCAGCCCAAGCATAATACCATAGACCACGCCAATTCCATCATCATTCACCGTAGGTCCGCGAATGCCAGTAGGTAAATCTTTTTCAATCGATTCAACTTTCCTTCTCAAACGATCCCATACCGCTTGCAGGTCCTTCTTTTTAATATCTGCCGCCAGCTCTACGCTTACCACTGAAAGTCCTGTACGAGATTCACTCGTCACATCTTTCAATTCTGGTAATTCTTGGGCGACCTTTTCGATTTTATCGGTAATTAATTCCTCCACTCGTTCTGGAGATGCCCCAGGGAATTGGGTAACGATCGTACATACCCTGATGGTAAAGGGGGGCATGGCATTCCGCGACAATTGGTTGTACCCCAATAAGCCCATGATAAGAATAACCAGTAAGATCATGATCGTCACTCGGTTATTATCTATGGCTATCTTGGTTAAATTCATCTTGCTTTGTTTTGAGGGCTTTGGAAAAAATAAACTACACCTTCGGCTGGCTCTTTTTTTGTCTTATACCGTATAATTGCCGCTCCCCTTTCATTCCACCATCAATTTGACTCGCATGCCATCTAGCAGCGATTTCAAGCCCGCTGTTGCGACGATTTCTCCTGCTTTCAATCCTTCTTTGACCTCAAATCCAGTAGGTAACAAATCACCAATCACAACCTTTCGTTTTACGGCTTTATGCGCCTGTTGGTCTGTTTCTAGCACAAAGACAAAGTTTCCGTCGGTACCTTCCCCCACCGCTTTTACAGGAGCCACCAAAAATTGCTTTTCTGTACTGGCTGCCCCAAAGTGAAAACTGACCGTCGCAGCCATTCCGGGACGCATAAGTTCACTTGGTTTATCAATTTGAACGATGACGGGATAAGTTGCTCCCGAGATCGCGCTAAAGCCAACTTCGCTGATGACGCCAGTAAAAGTCTCGTCTGGAAGAATAGAAAAACTAATACCTACTTTCGCGCCCTTTTTAATCTGCGCAATAAAAATCTCAGGTACACCAACTGTCACTTCCGGCTTGACCTCTGCACTCAAAGTTGCCACGGGAGAGCCTGAACCTACTAGTTCATTTTCTTCCACATTCACCATCGTGATCACACCAGCAAATGGTGCTTTCAATCGAGCATATTGCACTTGGTTACCGGCCGATTCTACTTGTTTCTGCGAAGCAGTAACCTGTGCTACGGAAGCATCATATTGCGACTGGGCCGCTTCAAAGTTAGTTTTAGCCTTTTCATATTCACTCAAAGGAACACTATTGTTTTCGTATAGCTTTTCTACCCGCTGGTAATTGGATTGGCTATTGGTGCGTTGCGATTCTGCACTTTTCACCTGTGTTTCTGCACTTTTCAATTGAGCTACTGCCTGGTCATATTGCACACTATAATCAATAGCATCTATTGTTGCCAGGGTCTGTCCTTGGCGAACCCGGTCCCCTACTTTTACCTGCAACTGGTTGATCGTACCATTAACTTTAAAACTCAATTTGGCTTCTTTACTAGATTGAACCGTCCCCGAGAAAGTCTGATCCTTTTCACTCCCAGTCTCCAAAATCTTAGCGTATCGAATTGGGCGGAGTGTTTCTTCTACTGGGGCTTCCTCTTTTGTCCCACAGCTAAAAACAAAGCATGTAGTTGACAAACAGACGAAAGCTAATAATCTGATATTGGATAGCATACTACTGGACAAATACGGTTTATCAGTTGAAAGTTGAAGGTTTAATTCCGTGGTATAAACCTTCAACCCTAAATTTTTAAACCCGGTTGGAGTAAAAGGTCCAGTAGTTTGATTGGATAGTTTATTCATATGCTTATTATTGAATACACCTTTATTGATGGTTCTCTGACAATTTTGTGCTTTTAAGTCAGCGTTTTAGGTGAAGTCGGGCTTCTTTTCGTCGCCACTTTTCCTCCTAAAAGGCCAACCACAAAATGGTCAGCCAAGATTATTTATTGGCTAAAAAAGTAGTCAATCGCTGAACAAATGCATCGCGATCGGCTGGACTTGAGAGAAAATAATAAGACCCGATGGATCTTTCTACTTCCAGGAAGTCGCCGATGAATTGATACACGGCATTGACTGCACTCAGCTCCGTTTGAAGATCGGCATTCTGTGCATCGATCAAATTAGTGATGTTACTCAAGCCTTGAGAATAGGAATCCTGTACAATTTCGAAGTTCTTATGGGCTGCAGTAGCAGCTCCTCTCGACAGTGCCAAGCGAGCATAGGAGGCAGCTGCCACCTCCATGGCTGACCGGATTCGCAATTCCAACTGATTGCGAACATCGGCTCGCTGTGCTTGAAGTTGTTGGATACTAAGATCCGTACGCTGTACATTCAGTCTTCTTTTCCCTCCTTGCAGAATGGGATATTGAATACCTAAGCCGAGGCTGTATTGCGTAGCGAGTGGAATGTTCTTATCAATATCTCCTCGGTATCGGCCCAAGGTCCTATCCACTTGCCCAGTCAGCGCCAAAGAAGGAAGGTAAAAAGCTCGTTGTTGCGATAGCTTTTGTCGTTCGGAAGCGGCTATTCCAAAATCCAACTGCTGCAGCTCTGGTAAATTACTCATCGCTTCTTGGACTAGGAAATCGGCAAATTTTTCAATGAGGCCAGGATTAACAATCAAGTTAGTCACTCGTTCATCCATGACCATCAATACTTGATCTTCTAGACTGACCTCTTGGACATCAAACGCTTCATCTATGGGGCGATTTAGCAGTTGATTCAGGTAAAATTTGGCCTGTTTGAGCTGTGCATTGGCATCGTTACGATCGATATTTCGCTGAGCTAGTTCTGAAGTCCATCGATTGAGATCTGTAGCTCCCGTGTAACCAACCGCTTCTTTAGCCTTGCTGATGTCAAAATTATCCTTGGTTACGTGTACATTTTCGTTTTGTATCTTGACAAAGCTCTCTGCCTGTAAAACGCCTAGAAATGCGTTGGATATATCCAAGATGACATCCAGTTCATTTTGCTTCACAGCGGCTTCACTGCTATATTGCAGTAACTTCTGAATAGCCACATTAGCCAAGAGCGGTTCCGAATAAACAACCTGAGATAGTGTCCCACTCAGAAACCAATTTAACCGACCGATTGCCCCAAAAGCCTGCCGTACTTGTGATTCATCGATATAAGAAAGCGCACTCGATGCCGTGATTTCTGGGCGTAAATTGGCTCGCGCTAAGCCCACATCTTTTTCCGCTAATTGAGGATCAAAACCCACGATCTTCAAACCTAAATTCTGCTGTAATCCCTCGGTTATTGCCCCTTGCAGGCTCAATTTTCTATCTGTTCCTGTTTCGTTGAAATTGAGTAGTGTGGCCGTCGCCATCAGGTCAAAACTAGGATACACACCAGACTGCCTTGCTGCTGCCATATTGAGTAGCAAATTCTCGTTGTAAATGGGCATTTCAACTTCTAAATCGGCGGGGTTTGTCCCTGCTACTATTTTCGAAACATTGATGGCCAAACGGCGTGGCATGCGCTGTATATTAGTGGCAGCCTCATAACCCAATAACACGCCTTGCGCAATGTATTCTTCTCCAAAAAGGGCAGCAGAAGGAATACCCTTTTCATTCAATTGGCCAAATAAGGTTTTTCCTTCCTCAGGATTCATTTCATCAAAAAGAGGTAGTGTATATACGGCATCGCCGTTTGCTGTGATGGCTGCTAGCGAAGACGCTACTGACCCAGTATAAGGAATCACCGAGTAGGTAAAATCCAGTTTATCTTGTATCTGCGTCATCAACTTGTCTAAGAAAGGAAGATTACCTAGTAGATCGGAACCACCAAACACAACTAAGCTATCAAAAGGATAAACTTCAAATAGCGCTTCTACATCGCGGGCAATATCGAAAGGGGATTCCACATAAGTGAAATTGGGTACACCTGACGTTCCTTCTGCTGTTTTGGCAATTTGTTGCAATTCCTGGTCAATAATAATGGAAGCGATCGCAGGCTTGGGATAAGTCTCAAATTGAGCCAATACGCCTGAACTTAGCGCGCCTAGCCCTATGACAATATCTGTTTCCTCATTTTGGAATAACTCATTATAAATCTTGAGGATTGACTCTGCATCAAAATCACCATAATGAACATCAAAGCTTACTGTTTGGCGATTGCGAAGCAATAATCGTATTTCTTCTTTTGCTACTGTTTCAAAGAAATTTACATCACTTTCTGCACTGGCATTATCAGAAACTAGGCTAATCCTAATCGATTCTTGTGCCTGTAAATGATAGCAACAGAAGTACAAGCAAATCAATATAGAAAGGCAGTATTTTTGCATATTAAGGCAGTTTGAAGTGAAATGGTATGGGGCGTCTGTGCTATTTAAGATAGTGGTAGGATGCGAGAAGTGAGCTTGCATTTAACTTCATACAAAGTTGGATGCAAGCAAAAACTAGCTCGATGTTAAATGTCCTTCTTTTACAATTATACCTAATATTAGGCAAAAAATTTTAATCCAGGCATAGAATTCAGATATTTGATAGATGGGGCGGCGCTATTATATCACTTATTGGATATGCATCTTCTTTCTGCCTTTAGATGCTGTATCGCAAGACTATCTCAAAACCTTGGATAGCCCTAATAAGTATTTTGGGCAAAAAATAGCACGTACCTCAAATGGCAACATCTATATTGGTGACTCCTCCCTGGAAGCACTCAATACAGGTCAAGATGGTCGATTACTTCTCACCAAGCTAGATAATTGTGGGCAAGTCGAATGGTCCTACTTTTATGAAACCGAGGGGCTATATGTTGAGATTCGAGACATTATCACCACCCTTGATGAGGAAGTCATTCTGTTTGGTAGCGCTTATCTGGGCTTTGATGAAAGGGTCTTTTTATTAAAGATCGGATCGGATGGTGCCATTAAGCGGTTCAAATTATTCAATACAGGGACGGTTGATCATTTCACCTATAATATAGATATAAAGGGTGGCCAAATCATGGCTTACGGCTTACTCTTAGATTGGAACGTACAGAAGCAAGGTTTCATCGCCCTGTTTGATAGTGAACTCAATTATCAATGGGGAAAGCGGTTTGCGCCGGTTATTACTGGTGGAGAAGCGATTTTCACTCAGGAAGGAGGTTTCCTTTGTCGATCGGGAAAATACATTTATAAACTCGACTCGCAAGGCAATCTTGTATGGGCGAGTATCAACGATAGCAGCATGTCTGCTCCAATAGCTGGGCCCGTAGCAGTGAATGGTGGTTATGTTTTTGAAACCACACAGGAAGACCAGGGCTTCTTCTTCAAATTGGATGACAATGGTCAACTTATCTGGATGAGTCCCAGTTTTCCTTCTACTAATTATGCGGCCGATATACAGCGCCAAGCAAATGGAGATTTGTTAGCCGTATATACTTGCCCACAAGCTATGGGTAATGATATTTGTTATCTATTGGTAGCCCCGGATGGAGAAATCGTACAGCAAAGAAAACTCATCTTCGATCGCCCTTTTACTGCCGGTCAATTGGAATATACCCTGAGTGACGAAGGCTATTTGACAGTCGTTGGCAACGCCGCCATTCCTCCTGCCCCGGCACCAGCTTTGAAAGACTTCCTATTACAAGCCGCCTTGACCAGTAATAGTAACGATTGTTTCTATTGGGAAGACTTTGAATCGACGTCCCCCAACAACTTCAATCCCAACTTTGTACAACTGGATACAATTATCCAGGATCTAAATATGAGTTTGTGGCCGGAGCAAATCCAAGTTAATAAGATAGCTATTGAAAATTCTCTTTATAACAATGAATGTGATCTATCGCCAGATGGTAACAAGGTACAAATCGATACGATGTTGCGTTGTGGAGAGGACTGGCTCGTCTCCTTGCCTTCAGAAGATTTTGTTTGGTTAGATAACGGCCGGAATGATGATCGTGTATTAAAAGAGATAGGAGAATACCGAGCTTCCAATGTAGATTGTACCAACCCGATTTCTTATACCTATACACTGGCTAGGGAAGCCTGTGCCTGTGACCTTTTCCTCCCCACCGCCTTTAGTCCAAATAATGATAGCCAAAACGATGCATTGAGTCTCTTTAGTAATTGTAGTTTATCTAAACTAGAAATGAAGGTATACAGTCGTTGGGGAGATGAATTGATAAATAGCAATGCAGCAGAATTTAGTTGGGATGGCACTAGCAATGGCAAACCCGTTCCTGCCGGGCTCTATCTTGTTTTGATCCGCTACGAATTGACTGATGAAGTAGGCGAAAAGCAGCAAGGTGAAATAGCGCAAGAGGTCATGCTAATCCGATAATAGGTAGAATTATTAGGTTCTTCGCTCATCATCGATAAAAGGTTATAGGCTTGCAAAAGTAGTCCATTGGTCTACTAAACCAGCTTCACCTATAGTAGCAGGGTATCTTTGATAAAAATTATACCCGATGAAATACTACTATGGACTCCTACCCTACTTTCTTTTTATGCTGGCTTGTACGCCTTCTCACAATCAAGCTTTAGTCAACGACCCCACGCCTAGACTCGTTGGCGCGCCATGCGAAGGCTGCGAAGCCATACTCTCCTATGATAAAAACAGCCTTCGATCAGTCGATACTCTTGCTGGATTTCAACCCACTGCCAAAAAGCTACGGATATCAGGGAGGATTTATGAAGCTGATGGACGGACACCAGCAGCGGGCGTTATCCTATACCTCTATCACACCAATAGCGAAGGGATTTACCCCAAACGAGAGGAAGATACGGGCTGGGCTAGCCGACATGGCTATATTCGTGGCTGTCTCAAAACAGACGCAAAAGGCCGTTATACATTCTATACCAATCAGGCAGGTAATTATCCAGGAAGAAAAGCAGCTGCTCATATCCATCCTACCTTATTAGAACCCAATGGGAAATATTACTATGTAGAAGATTACTATTTCGATGGCGATCCCTTCTTGACGGAGAGAGAGAAAAATCCGAAGGCCCCACGAGGAGGTACTGTTGGCGTATTACAGCTTACACAAGAAGGTGATCTTTGGTTGGGGCAAAGGGATTTTATTCTTGGGCGCAATGTGCCTAAGTATGATTAGGTGTTAGATGGATGAATTTCGTTGCCTTATTTTGAGGTATTTTCTAAGAACAAAATTGGATTTGCTGAAGCTCTCCAATTGGCTAAAACCTCATCGGATACCGCTACCAGACCTTGTACAAACGAACCGATCACGACATCTTCATCACCATCATTGTCAATATCCCCAGCATCCATTACCAACCATCGCCCATTCACTGCTTCAGGGAAATGATGAGGTGTAAACTGTAAATCCCCTGTGTTTTCTAGGTAAGCAATGCCTTTACGGCCGAGATCCTCATAGTCCGAGAAAAACGAACTGGCAATCAGGTCGATATCACCATCTCCATCAAAGTCTCGCGCTCTGACCTTAGTAGCTCCATACATCGGGAAAAAGTAACGCTCTTCATACGCATAATCTCCTTTGTTGATGTATACACGAACCCCATGATAGGGTTTTAAAATAAAGGTCTTATCGCCATTATCGCCATTGGCCAAAATGATATCCATATCTCCATCTTGGTCGAAATCCAAGAATTCAAAATCACTAGAACCATAGATGGAAGGAACTCGGAGTATCCGCTCTTCTTTAAACAGGCCTTTCTTGTTATAAAATATACTGACGCCCTCATCTCCTTGCGCAAATAATACAACAATATCTAGGTCAGTATCGCCATCGACATCTCGTAGCATGACTTTACTTGCACCGGGTAGATTTTTCAAAACACGCTCTTCATATTCGTCGCCGGTTTTCTTATACCACGATAGTTTTCCTGTTTCAAACCCAAAATGGCATACCACGATATCCTCTTCCCCATCACCATCTAAATCGCCGACTTCGAAATCAACCGGCCGAGCTAAGCCCGTGAAGACCAAATCTCGTCTCGATAAAGCGGGCGTTTTGGTTTTGAGTACAATTCCCGTTTCAATATCATTAGGGTTCAACAAACCCACATTCAGAATCAGTAAGTCGTCCGGCGTATCCGTTTTTTTGACGTCTACAGGAGGGCTAGGGAGCTTTAGGCGAGCAGTCGTCTGGAATTGATCATCCAACCTATAGAGGTAGCCACTTGCATCTCCATAATGAAGAATATGATTGACGGTATCTATTTCCAATAGGGTCGTAATAGGAGGATCAGTGCGGTCTAAATCCATAAATGAAGCCTTAAAAAGTCCTGTAGGTTCTCCCTGCGGACGGGCTTCGAGGAGGAAGCTGTCTGGCGCTTTTTCTTGGTAAAAGGCCACTATTTTTTGCCAAGAAGTATCGGAAAGTAAAGGTTCTTTCGGAAAAACGCCTGCGGTTTCTACCGTAAGGGCTTCCTGCATGGATTTACCCTCATAAGGATCGTATTCATCCGTTTGGATACCTAAACGTGGAGCCATTCTAGGTAGTACACCTTTCCAGTTTTCCTTGGGTAATAAGGAGGGTTCGGGGTACAAATGGCAGCTCCCACAATATACCTTTGACAACTCTTCTCCATTCAGATTTGCTTCATTCACTACTTCTCCCTGATCTGTGGTACAGGTATACATGATGGTAATCAACCCAAGCACAAAAAGGCTAGTGATACTATACTGACGCTGAAGAGGTTTGGTAATCCAAGCCCTCTTCAAATACAGTATATACTGACCAAAATGGTTTGGATATTTCCCAAACCATTTTGTGTCGAGTATAAATGTCTTCGGCAAATTATTTTTCATACGATTAGGCTATTTTTAATTCGGTCAATACGTTGTAATAACAATTATGGGCTTTCAAAACACCCAGGCTTAGACTTCAGAAGTTTCCCTCGACGTGACGGAGAAAACTTCTGAAGTCTTGCTAAAACCTAGAAACTCTTCAGTTAGGGATTACCTAAGAGGTCGCGACTTAGACTTCAGAAGTTTCCCTCGGCGTGACGGAGAAAACTTCTGAAGTCTTACTCAATTACTCTACTGATTTCCCCTTTACTATCTAGTAGTTCTATCTTGCTCACTCCGCCACGCTTGGAAACATACCTTTCCTTCTGAGACATATAGCCGCTTCCCCAATAAAACTCTTCCAGTCGCTTGCTACCATCTTCGAGATAGTATAGTGCTTTGGTTTCTGTCGGACTCAGAGAAACATACTCCTGACTAGCGGGTGCAGTAGGGCTAAAGACCCTTAAATCGTCGCGATTTTGGCCAGCCAATATTAACTCCTTATCCTTTCCTGCCAACAAACTCACCATACCGCTAGCATCTCCTTTCACCATAAAATTACTTTCTGCTATAGACAAAGGGGCAAAGTTAAATCCGCTTTCATTAATCATAGCCAGGCCATTAAAAGCATCCGCGCGCCCCTGTTGCACCTCCACCCCGTGGTCATTACCGACCAACAGCAAATCTAATTGTCCATCTTGGTTAATATCATAAGGTAATATGCCATATACGGGAGCCAGTTGAGCTTCGATGGGCAAGGCTTTCACGTTAAAAGTACCATCGCCTAAATTCTCGATAACAGCACTTTTCATCCAGTTGGCGGATAGAACTAGCGCTCCTTCCAATTCCTCTTCGGTAAACATATCAGCTACCGTTGCTTCTCCATACTCTCCATAGGTATTGAATTTCTTTCGTATGCCGACAAACTGTTTCACCAAATCGGGGCGGGGGTGATAGAGGTACTCATCTTTTTTACCCATTGAATCTTGCCAATAGCATGATATTAGTGGATCAATCATACCATTATCATCTAAATCTTTGCCATAAATTCGGATTGGCTCATCGGAAGTACAACGGAAATATAGATTTTCTCCAAAATTACCGGCAATATAATCCATGTCTCCATCCTGATCCAGGTCAGCAGCCGTTAGGCTATTCCACCAACCGCGATAGTCGGCCAAGCCACTGGTTTCGGTTATATTTTGAAAAGATTTTCCTTCCTGATTTTCGAAAATCGTCAAAGGCATCCATTCTCCTGCCAGTATCAAATCTGGCCATTGATCACCGTTGATATCAGTCCACAGCGCATCACTTATCAAACCCGGTTTAAGGAGATCTGTACTCACTTCTGCTGTGATATCGGTAAACTTCACTTGATCGGCTTGGCTATCATTTCGTAAGAGATAACATCTATCGGGAAGCGGATAGCTCCGGGGCAATACTCGGCTGCCCACAAAAAGATCCAAATCTCCATCTCCATCAAAATCTGCGGCCTTCACACAAGAGCCATTGGCTAGCATTTCGGGCAGTGCATCGGTGGCAGGGGTGAAACCTCCATTCCCATTATTGAGGTATAATACATCTTGGTACAATGCATTTCCCGCTTCAGATTGTGCATTTCCTCTTACCAGGTATAAGTCAAGGTCGCCATCCCCTTCTGCATCAAACAACAAACTACCAATATCTTCTTCTCGTTTTTCGCTATCCACTTTATAACTGACGGATTCGCTAGTAAAGGTTCCATCACTTTGTTGCCACATCCAGGTTTCATCAAAGGTGCGACTGCCCCCTAGGAAAACATCGGCTAAACCGTCTCCATTGGCATCCCCCACTGCAATAGAGGGCCCATATTGGGAAAACTTATGTGGCAAGGTCCGCTGGAAGTTGAAGTCAATATAATCTAGGTCTTCATTTTTGTATTGCAAACCATGAGCACTTGCCACTTCTAAAAAAGCAGCTATTGGAGTCTTACCGGCAGGCATAGTCGCACCAGCCGTTTCATAATTAACAACCAACAATTGGTTGGCTGCTACAGCTGTCATAATGCTTTGTTTTTTATCAGGCCAAGTGACAATAAGGGTATCAATCGTTGAGGCTTTCTCCAATCCAAAATGAAGGGTATTTTCCGATTTAGATAGGTATCCGCGGCCAGACAATAAAAAGCGTTGCTGCCGCTTACCTTCATGCCTAATTTGCACCGACGCCCCAAAAGCATCGGGGTTTTTCTGTGCGCCCTTCAGTTGTACTCGTAGGTAGTTCTTGTCGGCGGGTATTATCTCGTTTTTTACCAATGTGTTTTCGAAGATGAAAGCCGCATCATCGATATTGTTCGTAATCAATTCTAAATCGCCGTCATTATCCAAATCAGCGTAAGCCGCACCATTTGTAAAAGAAGGAATAGCTAAGCCCCAATCCTTACCTATGGATTCGAAGCTCAGATCGCCTTTATTTTTAAACAAGAAATTAGGTGACTTTACCTCGGGAATCTTTTCATATAGTTCTTTTGTTGAGACCAAATTACTAGCAAAAGCCCGGAAGTCAGCAAAATCTCGATCGGTTACATCTCTGGGGAATCCATTGGCCACATATAGATCTTGCCAACCATCATTGTCATAATCTGCAAATAAAGCCGCCCAACTCCAGTCCGTTTCCTGTACCTGGGCATACATGCCTACTTCAGCGAAAATCGGTAAACCGGTAGATGGATTAGTACCTTGATTGAGCTGCAAGGTATTGCGTGTATATTGGTAGTTGTAATTATATCTTTCCGTAAGGATTTGCATTTGATAGCTACTTTCTCCCTGAAAGAGCTTCTTTCTTTTATTATAATAGGGCTGCATTTCTGTCGTAAAAAAATCAGCGTCGCCATCATTATTGATATCCGCCACATCGCTTCCCATAGCGGAGAGTGAGAAATGCTTGAAAATTTTGCCTGCCTGGTTTGTAAAGGTCCCATTTTGGTTATTGATGAAGATCAAATCGTCACTTTGGTAATCATTAGCGACATAGATATCTTGCCAGCCATCTTCATTGAAATCATGAATCAACGTACTATGACTATACCCATCTTGCAGCAAACCTGCTTCAAGTGAAACATCCTTAAAAACGGGATGTCCTAAGTTTTCATCCCAGTTATTTTGGAAGAGATTGTCTCTATTTAGTCCTGTTCCATCCAATTTAATATCTATAAATTGATTGGGGTATCGCCCCTCGATTAGGTTGACGCCTACAAAAAGATCAAGATCTCCATCATTATCATAGTCAAAAAATTGGGCATGGGAGGAGTGGCTAGGATCATCAAGGCCATATGCCGCTCCCATTTCCTTGAAGGTGGGAATATTGTCGCTATTATTACCTTGGTTGACGTATAATAGATTCCGGCGGTTATCAGGATTTTCATCCAGGGTGTTACAGACGTATATATCTAATTGGCCATCCAAATTAATATCCAGGATATTTACCCCAGATGACCATTGAGTCGATACGGTCTTTTGGATGTTAGCTATTTCTGAAACATCCTGAAACTTCAATTTTCCTTGATTAAGGAATAAAGCATTGTCTACCTGGTTTCCCGTAAAGAACAAATCCTCCAAGCCATCACCATTTAAGTCTCCAACGGCCACTCCGCCCCCATTATAAATAAACTCCGTCATGAGTATATTGAAAGAATCAGTCTCAGTGATTTCATTGATAAAATTAACCCCCGATTCCGTAGGACTTAATAAGCGATAGGTAGTTGAGTTTTGTCTGTCTTCGCAACTGACAAGGAGCAGCAGACTCGTTAGGAAAAACAGCAATGATGTATAGATAGACGGATGATTATGTTTCATGTTTTTTGCTTGTTTTTAAGATAGCAAAGGTAACTTTTTTGGAGAGGATGTCATACTGGGGTAAGGGGAGAGAGAGTTATTTATAGGACCTATAAATAACAAAGGGCCACCTTTGCAGGCAGCCCTTCATTTCTTATCTTATCAAGCACTAATGCTTTAGCTATCTCCTAGAATTAGTATCCAGGATTTTGCGACAAAACATCACTACCTTGAACATCAATCTGTGATTGAGGAATTGGGAAGTACTCATTTTTACCAGAGGTAAATTTAGCACCACCAAATTTGGTCACCAAAATCTTAGCTTCATTTGCCAAGTAGGCATTTAGCGTAGTTTCAGCGATACCCCAACGTACAAGGTCAAAGAAACGGTGTCCTTCACCAGACAATTCAAGCTTACGCTCAAAACGAACTGCATCCCGAGCTACACCTTGATCACTCCATGCATCATTATACAATTCGATTTGGTAATCAGCAGCATTGCTACCATCAGGATTTTTCACCCAAGAATCTGGATTAGCCGCACGTGCACGAATCATGTTTACGTACTCTCTTGCTTTTTCCAAATTACCTAACTCTACTTCCGCTTCAGCAGCCATCAAAATAACATCTGCAAAACGGATAATCGTATAGTTCATCGTTGCATATCCACGTGTCCAAGAGCTACCATCAGTAAGGGTATTTTCTTGAGATTTGTAGTAGATATACTTCTTAGGAGAATAAGGTCCTGCATAAGGTTGATTACGGATCCAAGCTTTACCTGGGTGTGCAATCCAATCTAGGTAAGGAATTCCACGACGGCCAATAGAATGGTCCAAACGTGGGTCAACTGGGCCTGCATCTGGCTCATATGCATCACTGGCTTCAACACCATAGTCATGCTTCAAGGCATTTGCTTCATCATTGTAAGAACCATCCAATAAAGGAAGACCATTAGCCGTACGGAAAGAGTTTCCTAGTTCGAAACTAGGCTGGAAGAATCCGCAGCAGTTACCTGGACCATCAGAACCTGTGTTATAAGGGTAGTTCAAATCATCAAATGCATTTGAATTCTGAACATTACCTGAGTTGATCGCAGATTCTACGTCAAATACAGCTTCTTCATGGTTATCATTAGCTGCATTGTATACTTCAGCATAGAAAGGTACCAATCCGTATTTTTTACCGTTTACCGTTTGACCGTTCGCAATGATATTGTCAAACAATGCTTTAGCTCCAGCATAATCTTTTTGGTACAATTTGGCTTTTGCCAAATAAGAAGCAGCAGCCCATTTGTTATTTCTACCTGCCTGAGACATTGTCTCTGGAAGATTATCCATGGCATACTGAAAATCTGCTTCGATCTTACTCCATACATCTGGAGAGTTAGGTACAGCAGATATTTCATCAGCAGTAGCCAAAGTCTCATCAATAAACGGAATACTATTGAAGTGCTTTTTCAAATCAAAGTAGTAATGACCTCTCAATAAACGAGCCTCAGCAGAAATTCGAGTTACATCATCTGTGGTTACATCAGTCGCTTGGCCCAACAAACGTAGTGTTTCATTGGCACGAGCAACACCCTCATAACGAGCTCTCCAAAACGCATTCATGTCACCACTCGTTGGATCTATCTCATACCGTTGGATAGGATTGATCGCAGAGTAATCACCAGGGTCAGTCCCTTTATTGGCATCTCCACCACAAATAGAACCTGTGATCCAGTGATTAGGGCCTTCAAATCTATTTCCGAAAACACCATTTAAGGCACTATAAGCACCGATTAAGGAACCTTCGACACCTGCTTTGGTAGTCAACTGTGCATTAGCCAGCGAACCTGTTGGATTAATTTCCAAAAATTCATCTTTACAGGACACCATAAAAATCGCACATGCGACCAGGGCCTGTCTCTTATACACATCTCCGAGCCCACGAGACCGAGGCTGATCT